>DATCOR010000292.1:0-3326 GCA_036564585.1 Candidatus Limnocylindria bacterium
GCGGAGTACCTCGAGACGACGCACGTGCCGGACGCGGGACCGCGCGTGCTGCACCCGTCGGCCGGCGCGATCGTCATCGGCGCGCGGCCGCCGCTCATCGCGTTCAACATCGAGCTCGACACGACGGACCTGAAGCTCGCCCAGCGCATCGCCAAGGAGATCCGCGAGTCATCCGGCGGGCTGCCCGCGGTCCAGGCGAAGGGCTTCATGCTCTCGGACCCGCCGCGGGCGCAGGTCTCGATGAACCTGCTCGATCACACGGTCACGTCGTTGCCCACGGTGTGGGAGGCGGTCGAGTCGCGCGCGATGGCTGCGGGCGTACGGATCCTGCGCGGCGAGCTCATCGGCCTCATCCCGCTCGACGCCGCGCTCGCGGCCGCGGGCAGCGCGCTCAAGCTCGATAGCTTCCCTCGCGACCGGGTCATCGAAGCGCGCTTTCTCGAGTGATCGAGCGGCCGCAGGCCGATCTCCTGATCCGCGGAGCGCGGCTGCTCACGCTCGCGCCGTTCCGCATCGAGCAGCCGCGCGTCGGGCCGGCGGCCGGCGACGTCGGCGCGGTCGACGACGGGTGGGTCGCGGCGCGTGACGGCGCGATCCTCGCGACCGGCCGGGGCGACGGCTGGCAGCAGTTCGAGCTGACAGCCGGCGCGATCGAGCGCCAGGCCGGCGGCCGCGTGGCGATGCCGGGCCTGGTCGATCCGCACACGCACCTCTGCTACGCGGGCGAGCGCTGGGACGAGTTCACGGCGCGGCAGAGCGGCGCCGACTATCTCGCCGTCCTCGAACGCGGCGGCGGGATCCACGCGACGGTGCGCGCGACGCGCGAAGCGTCCGACGAGACGCTCCTCGCGCTCACTCGCGCGCGGCTGGCCCGCGCGGTGTCCTTGGGCACCACGACGATCGAGATCAAGAGCGGCTACGGGCTCGAGCCGGACGAGGAGCTGCGGCAGCTGCGGCTCATCGCGCGCATCCGCACGGAGGCGGCGATCGACGTCGCGGTCACGTACCTCGCGCTGCACGCGATGCCCCGCGGCACCGAACGGCGCGAGTTCCTCAAGGCGGCCGAGGCCATGGTCGCGACGGTCGCCGCCGAGCATCTCGCCGAGGCGGTCGATGGCTTCATCGAGAAGGCCGTGTTCGAGCCCGAGGAGGCGCGCCCGGTGTTCAAGGCCGCTCAGGCCGCGGGCCTGGCGGTCACGATGCACGCGGATCAGCTCCATGACGTCAACGCCGCCGCGTTCGCCGCGCGGCTCCAGGCGCGCTCGGCCGACCATCTCGCGAACGTCTCCGCGGACGGGATGCGGGTCCTCGAGCGCATCGGCCACACCGTCGCGGTGCTGCTCCCGGGCAGCGCGTTCTTCGTGGGCTACGCGCCGCCGGACGCGCGCCGGTTCCTCTCGGCACGCGTGCCGGTCGCGATCGCGACGGACCACAACCCCGGCACGTCGCCGCTCGAGGGCATGCCCACGGCGATCGCGCTCGCGGTGACGCTCTGCCACCTCACGCCCCACGAGGCCATCGTCGCCGCCACGATCAACGCCGCGCACGCGCTGGGACGCGGACAGCGCACCGGCGCGCTCGTGGCGGGCCGTCGCGCCGACATCGTGATCCTCGAGACCGACGACGAGCGCGACCTCTGCTTCCGGCTCGGCGCACCATTGGTCCGCGAGGTCTACGCGAGCGGGAGGCGGGTGGCGTGACGACTCCTCAGACGAAGTACGCGAAGAGCGGCGACCTGAACATCGCCTATCAGGTGATCGGCGATGGGCCGTTCGATCTCGTCTACGTGCCGGGCTTCGTGTCGAACGTCGAGCTGATGTGGGAAGAGCCCCGGCAGGCCCGAGCGTTCCGCGACCTTGCGTCGTTCTGCCGGCTCATCCTCTTCGACAAGCGCGGCACGGGGCTGTCGGATCGCGTCGATGTCGCGGACCTGCCGACCATCGAAATGCGCATGGACGACGTGCGCGCCGTGATGGACGCGGTCGGCAGCGAGCGCGCCGCGCTGTTCGGCCATTCCGAAGGCGGATGTATGTCCATCGTCTTCGCGGCGACGTATCCGGAGCGCACGCGCGCCCTCATCACGTACGGGGCGTTCGCGAAGCGACTGCGATCCGACGACTATCCCTGGGCACCCGCGTTCGACGACCGGATGGCCGCTGTCGTGGAGACCGAGCGCCAGTGGGGCGGCCCGGCTGACATGAGCTTCTACGCGCCGAGCGCGGCGGGGGACGCCCAGCTGGCCGAGTGGTTCGCCACGTACCAGCGGCGCAGCGCGAGCCCGGGCGCCGCCGCCGCGCTCATGCGGATGAACTCGTTCGTCGACGTGCGGGCCATTCTTCCGCTCGTGCGCGTGCCCACGCTCGTGCTGCAGGCGGATCGCGATCGCGATGTGCGTGTAGAGGAGGGGCGGTACCTCGCGGCCCACATTCCGGACGCGCGCTACGTGGAGCTGCCGAGCGGTGATCACCTCTGGCATATCTCGCATGAAGCCGAGATCGTCGGCGAGATCCAGGAATTCCTGACCGGCGCCCGGCCACTGCCGGAGAACGACCGATTCCTTGCGACCGTGCTGTTCACCGACATCGTGAACGGCACCGCGAAGGCCGCCGAGCTGGGAGATCGCGGGTGGCGCGCGCTCGTCGAGCGGCACCACGCGCTCGTCCGGACGGAGCTGGAGCGACATCGCGGCGTCGAGGTGGACACGGCGGGTGACGGATTCTTCGCCACGTTCGACGGTCCGGCGCGTGCCGTCCGTTGCGGGTTGTCGATCCGCGATCGGGTCCGCGATCTGGGCATCGAGATCCGGGCGGGCGTCCACACCGGGGAGTGCGAGCTGATCGCGGGGAAGACCGGCGGCATCGCGGTGATCATCGGCTCGCGGGTGCGCGAGCAGGCCGCCCCGGGGGTCGTCGTCGCGACGAGCACGGTGAAGGACCTCGTGTCCGGGTCGGGCCTTCACTTCGAGCCGCTCGGGGCGCGCAAGCTGAAGGGCGTGCCCGACGAGTGGCAGATCTATGCGACGAGCGCGTGACCACGCTCGGCACGCGGGCGAGGTGGTGGGGCATCGCGTTCATCGTCGGGGCGGTCGTCGGCTGGCTCATCTCGGCCGCCGGCGGGCTGTTCTTCGGCGTCGTGTTCCTGTTCCCGTTCGGCCTGGGCGGCGATCGGGTTCGCGCCGCGATCGCCGGCGCGCTCACCGGCGCGTCACTCACGGCGCTCGCGGTCCACGGCCTGGCGACGGACTTCACCATGCTCGCCGCGGGCGCGACGCTCGTCGTGGGGCTCTTCGCGACCGCTCAGGCGTTCCGGAGGCCTTAGGCTTATCG
>DATCOR010000126.1:0-2833 GCA_036564585.1 Candidatus Limnocylindria bacterium
GTACTCGGGGATGCCGTAGCGGAGCATGCCGCCCTGCTTCTCCATCATGTCGAACACCGTGACCGCGTGGCCCTTGAGCGCGGTGTAGTACGCGGCGGTGAGGCCGGCCGGGCCCGCGCCGATGACCGCGACGCGCTTACCCGTCGCGACCTCCTGCGGGAACGGCGTCGGCGCCTCTTCCATCTCGAGAGACAGCTCACCGCCGTAGCCGTGGCACTGGCGGATGGCGATCTCCTCTTCGACGAGACCGCGGCGGCACACCTCCTGGCAGGGTGCGGGGCACACGAGCCCGAGCGCGTACGGGAACGGCAGCACTTCCTTCACGAGGCGCGCGGCCTCGACGTGCTGGCCCTTCGCCATGAGCTCGAGGTATCCCGGGATGTCGATGTGCGTCGGGCAGCCAACCTGGCAGGGCGGCATGCAGTACGCGTTGTGGTCCGAGAGGATGTACTCGAGGTTCTGCTTGCGCATCGAGAAGAGGCCGTCGCTCGTCGCGGTGACCTTCATCCCCGGCTCGACCGCGAGATGGCAGCTCGGCTGCGGGCGGTCGAAGCCGTCCACGTCGACGAGGCACATCCGGCAGGCCGCGGCCGGTGCGAGCTTCTCGTCGTCGCAGAGGGTCGGCACGTTGAAGCCGGCCCGCTGCGCCGCGCGGAGGATCGACTCGCCCACCACCGCGGTCACGTCCTGGCCGTCGATCGTGATCTGGCACACCGGCTGGCCGGACGGGATCTCGCCGTGATGCGACACGGTGGGGATCTGGGACTCGGAGGGGCCGTAGTCCTTGATGAGACTCACGGTTGCGCCATCGTCTCGTAGCGCCGGGACCGAGCGGGCGCGCAGGTCCCGGTCGGGCACGTGTGACGGGCGATGTGCGAGCGGTAGTCGTCGGCGAATTCGGTCATGGTCGTCTTCAGGATCGACGCGCTCGTGATCCCGAAGCCGCAGAGCGAGAACTGCTCGAGATGGTCCGCGAGCTGGCCGAGCCACGGCAGGTCCTCGGCGCGGCCAAGGTCGGAGTAGATGCCCTCGAGGATGCCCTCGACGCGCTTCGTGCCGACGCGGCACGGGACGCAGATGCCGCAGGTCTCCTTCGCCAGATAGTCGAAGAGCTTCGCCGCTTCGTTCACGATGCAGACGCCCGGGCCGATGACCCGGATCTGCCCCGAGCCGAGGTGCGTGCCCGCGGCTTTGAGCGACGCGTAGTCAAGGGCGACCCCGGTCCGCGTCGAGTTGAGGATGCCGCCGGTCGGACCGCCCACGTGCAGGCCCTTGAGCTTCCCGCCCGTTGCGCCGCCGGCCCTCGAAATGATCTCGCCGAGGGTCACGCCGAACGCGACCTCGTACACGCCGGGCGATGCGACCGCGCCCGTCACGGAGACGAGCTTCGTTCCGGGCGATGCCTCGGTCCCGACGCGCCGGAAGGCCTCGGCGCCGTCGCGCACGATGAGCGGCAGCGCCGCGAGTGTCTCCGCGCTCGAGACGACCGTAGGACGCAGAAGCAAGCCCTGGCGCGCGGGATATGGCGGCCGTTGCCGGGCCATCGCCCGACGCGACTCGAGCACCGCGAGCAGCGCCGACTCCTCGCCGCCCATGAACCCGCCGGGGCCGAGCGCGATCTCGATCTCGAGGTCGCCGAGCGCCGGCCGGGCTGCTTCGAGTGCGCGTTCCGCCGCGCGCTTCGCGCTCTCGGCATCCGGACGCAGGTAGAGGTAGCCACTCGTCGCGCCCACCGCGGCGGCAGCGATCGCGAGGCCCTCGATCACGAGCTCGGGCTTCGCCAGGAGGATCGCGCGCGCGAGCGGGCTGCCCGGATCGGCGTCGTACGCGTTCGCGACGACGTACGCGCTGCCGCCGGCAGCCGCGGCGCGGGCGGTCGCGAGCTTGCGTGCGAGCGGGAACCCGGCGCCGCCGCGGCCACGCAGGCCGCTCGCCTCGATGACGCCGATGAGCTGCTCGGGCCCCATCGAGCGCGCGCGGTCGCGCTCGTGGGCCGCATTGACGTCCGTGTCGAGGATCCGGTAGGCGGCGCTAGTCGGCAAAGGCGGGCTCCATCGGGTGCGTCACCTCGTGCTCGTGCAGCTGGTCGTGCGACGGCGCGGGGCTCTGCTCCGGCCAGAGGCCGGCGATCGCGACGTCGCCGGTGTAGCGGCGGCCGCCGCGCGGGATCGCGGTGCCCTGGCCGTCGGGCGCGCCGCGGAAGTTCGAGAGCAGCGACGCGGTCGTGTAGAGATCCGTCATCTGCACGTCGAACGCTCCGGCGATCCGCTCGGCCGCGCTCCAGGGCAGATATCCGTAGGCGTCGTTGGTGGCGTAGAGCACGCGGGTCATCCGGTCCGCACCCGCGGGCGTCTCGCGAAGGATGCGGTCGACGATGCCGAGGTCCAGACCGCGCTCAGCCTCCGCGGGCACGGTGAGCACCGCGCTCGACAGCGGACGGCGGTCGCCGTACGGCGCCGTCTGGACCATGCGGATGCGGTAGTACGACGCGCGCGGCGCGATCGGCGGCCGCTTGCGGAAGGCGTTGCGGAACGTGTACGAGATCGAGATCGCACGCGGCGGGCAGGCCTTCTCGCACATCAGGCAGGACTCGCACTTGAAGATGCTCGTCTCGGGCTCGAGGAGCAGCGCGATGAGCCCGCGGCTGCGCTCCGGCAGCTCGCGCTTCTCATACGGGTACTTGCGCGTGACGCTCTGGCGCATGAAGACGTGACTGAGCGTCCGCTTCATGCCGTTCAGGATCCCGAGCATTACCGGTCCACATCCCCGAGCACGATGTCGATCGAGCCGAGGATCGCGACGACGTCCGCGACCAGCCGGCCCTGGAGCAGCC
>DATCOR010000127.1:0-2703 GCA_036564585.1 Candidatus Limnocylindria bacterium
GCTCGTCGGCGAGCATGAGCTCGGGCCGCTGCATGAGCGCGCGCGCGATGCCGACGCGCTGCTGCTGCCCACCGGAGAGCGCGTCGGCGCGGCCGAAGGCCTTCTCCACGATGCCGACGCGGCCGAGGTTCTCGAACGCGAGGGCCACGTCCTCGCGGGTGGGCCGGCCGGCGATCGTCCGCCACGCACTGCGGTACCCGAGCCGCCCAGCGAGGACGTTCGCGAAGACCGAGCTGCGCTTCACGAGGTTGAACTGCTGGAAGATCATGCCGATCCGCCGGCGGATCCGGCGAAGCTCGATGCCCTTCGCGCGAGTGACGTCCACGCCGTCGAAGGTGACGGTGCCCGACGTCGGATCGACCAGGCGGTTGATGCAGCGCAGCAGCGTCGACTTGCCGGACCCGGACAGACCGATGAGCACGATGAACTCGCCCTTGTGGAAGTCGAGGGAGATACCGTCGAGCGCGCGAGTGCCGGTCGGATACGTCTTGGTCAGGTCCCTGATCGAGACGAGCGCCGCCACCCCGGCGACTCTAAATGAACACGCCCGCCGGATCGCTCCGGCGGGCGTGTGCGAGGCGCGAGCGAGCGCTAGGGAGCTTTGGTCGGGCTGGGCGTCGGCGGCGGCGGGGCCGGGGTCTTCGCGGCCTCGGCGGCCACGTCGATGCCCGCGAGCTTCGCGGCGTCGCGTACCGGGTTGTAGAAGTCCGCGCTCACGGCCTGCAGGCCGTTCCAGCTGAACAGCGCGAGGCATTGCTTCGACCCTGTGTCCGACGCGCAGTAATCGATCAGGGCCTTCGAGACCTGATCCCGGATATCCGCGGGAATGTTCTTGGCGATCGCCACGCCGTCGTTCGGGATCGGGCCGGCGGTATCGATGCGCGTGGTCTTCGTCATGATGTCGGCGGGCATGCCGGCGAGCGTGCGCGCGTCGATGAACGAGGCCGCACCGTCGACATCGCCGCGGTAGAGCGCGAGCACGGCTTTGTCATGTCCGCCGGCAAAGATCGTCGTCGAAAAGAACGTCTTCGGGTCCTGGCCGGTCTTGCTCTTGACGAGCAGGGTGGGGAAGAGGAAGCCAGAGGTCGAGATCGGGTCGACGAACGCGAACTTCTTGCCCTTGAGGCCGTTGATGTCCTTGATCCCGCTGTCGCTCCGGACCAGGATCTGTGCCTGGTAGGTCGTCGCGAGCTGTCCCTTGTCGTCCTTGCGGAGCGCGCCCAGGATCGGCGTGCCGCACCCCTTGTCGAGCAGCAAGGTCATCTGCAGCGGAGCGATCGCCGCGAGGTCGGCCTGGCCGGCGCACATCGCTTCGATCTGCGCGGCGTAGCTCGTCGGGATCGTCACCTTGAACGCGAGTCCCGTCGCGGTGGCAAGCGCCGACGCCATGGCGTTGCCGCTGGCGCTGATCCGGGCGACGTCCTGCGACGGCGTGAACGCGAAGATGATCGGACGGTCGAACGAGCCGATGCGCGCCGTCTTCGACGCGCCGGGTGTGCTCGTCGCACCGCCGGGCGTCGCCGTGCCGCTGCACGCTGAGATGAGAATGATCGTGGCCAGCACCCACCCGAGCCGGCCGGCAGTACTGCGCAGCATGCCTTCCTCCTTGTTTGTGGAAGCGTCCGTATCATAGTGACTGTTCATGCTGTTTTTGACCAAGCTCGCCGCGGCTTCGCGTGCGAGGGACAGCGTGATCTGCGTCGGCCTCGACCCCGAACCGGACCGGATCCCCGAGCATCTCGGGCGTGGCGCACAAGCGGCCGTCCGATTCCTCCGTGGGATCGTGAACGCGACCAGCGATCAGGTCTGCTGCTACAAGCCGAACATGGGGTTCTATGAGCGCTACGGCTCCGCCGGTCTCGACATCCTCTCGCTGACGCTACAAGCGATCCCCGATGACATCCCGGTGATCCTCGACGCCAAGCGCGGCGACGTGCCGAACACGGCGGCCGCGTATGCGGAGGCGCTGTTCGACCGGTATCGCGCCGACGCCGCGACCGTCGCGCCGTACATCGGGATGGACTCGATCGCGCCGTTCGCCGAGAAGGGCTACGCGTTCGTACTCGCGCGCACGAGCAATCCGGGTGCGGGCGACATCCAGGACCTCGTCGTGGACGGCCGGCCGCTGTACGAGCGCGTCGTCGAGCAGTGCGTCTCGGCGTTCCCGGCGGACCGCTGCGGCTTCGTGGTCGGTTCGACGTATCCAGCCGAGGCGGCACGCCTCCGGTCGCTCGCGCCGGACCGGATGTTCCTCATGCCGGGCGTCGGCGCACAGGGAGCCCAGGTCGGCGCGATCCGCGCGGCCCTCGACGCGCACGGCGGCGGCGTGCTGCCATCGGCGTCGCGATCGGTGCTCTACGCGGGTGGTGGCGACGGGTACGAGAAGGCGGCCGCACAGGCCGCCTCGGCCCTCAGGCAGCAGGCGAACGACGCACGCGCCCTGTCGGCGGGCCGCTGATGTTCGGCATCGGGACCGGCGAGCTCCTGCTGCTGCTCGTGATCGCGCTCATCGTCCTCGGCCCGGAGCGAATGCCGAAGCTGGCGCGCGATCTCGGGCGGGCGCTGGCCGAGTTCCGCAAGACCAGCGACGAGCTGCGCAGCGAGTTCCTGAATGCCGACAAGTACCTGGACGCGGCGGCGACCGCCGCACCGCCGGAGCCGCCCGTGATCGTCGCGCCGCAAAACCCGCCGGAGCCGGCGCTC
>DATCOR010000144.1:0-6774 GCA_036564585.1 Candidatus Limnocylindria bacterium
GGGATCATCGACACGGTCTGGAAGGACTTCGAGCCGTTCGCGCAGTACGGCTTCAACCGCGCGCACGCCGCGATCTACGGGCTCATCGCGTATCACACCGCGTACCTGAAGGCGAACTACACGGCCGAGTACATGACCGCGGTCCTCTCATCCGACATGGGCAACTCGGAGCGCGTGGCTATCGCGATCGCGGAGTGCCGGCGGATGGGCATCCCCGTCATGCCGCCCGATGTGAATGTGTCGCGGTTCGACTTCGTCGTGAACGGCGAGGAGATCCGCTTCGGCCTGGGCGCCATCAAGAACGTGGGCGAGGGTGCGATCGAGAACATCGTCGCGGCGCGCGACGCCGGTGGCCCGTTCCGGTCGCTCGAGGACCTCTGCGGCCGGATCGACCTGCAGCGCAACAACAAGCGCGTGCTCGAGTCGCTCATCAAGGCCGGCGCCTGCGACGCGTTCGGTCCGCGCCTCGCGCAGCTCACCCGGCTCGACGCCGCCCTCGCGACCGGCCAGCGCGAGGCGAAGGACCGCCTCTCCGGGCAGGTGTCGCTGTTCGATCTCGCCGTGGAGCCGGCCATCGCCGCCCCGACGACCGGGCCGGAGGCCTCGCGCAAGGAGCTCCTCGGCTGGGAGAAGGAGCTCCTCGGCATCTACGTGTCGGACCACCCGCTGACCGATGTGGCTCAGCGCATCGGCGACGTGCCAGGGATCGTGTACCTCGCCGAGCTCAAGGAAGTGAAGGACGACCTCGTGACCGTCGTGTGCGTCGTCACCAGCGCGCGCAAGCACATCACCATGAAGAACAAGTCCCTCATGCTCTTTGCGCAGGTCGAGGATCTCACCGGCTCGGCGGAGGTGACCGTCTTCCCGCGGACCTACGAGCAGACGGCCGGGGTGTGGAACACCGACGAGATCCTCCTCGTGCTTGCCAGGGTCGAGCAGCGCGACGAGTCGCCGAAGCTGCTCTGCGAGCACGCCGTCCCGTTCAACGAGGCCGGGATCGCCGAGATCTCAAAGATCGCGGACGAGCGGCGCGCCTCGCTCGCCAAGAAGCGGCAGTTCGCCGAGCGTGCCGCCGCTCCGGCGTCCTCGGCGAACGGGAATGGGAACGGGAACGGCCACGCCTCGGCGGGAGGCGACGTCGTCATCCGCTTCCGCGAGGCGCTCGACTATGACCGCTCGATCGCGGTATTTCAGCGCATCCAGCAGGTCCTGGCCCGCTACGGCGGCCCGCTGCCCGTCTATCTGGAGCTGCCCCGGGCCGGGAGCGGCACGCGTCGGGTGGCGACGACGTTCCGTGCCCGCGCGGCGGAAGAGCTCTCGCGCGAGATCGACTCGGCGGTCGGCGCGGGCGTGGTCGACGTCATCCTGCCCGAGACGCGCGTCACCCCCTGAACCCCGCCGGTCGCGCTGGCCCGCGATGTGCCCTGCTCTCTTGACGGTGGTGGGACCGAGCAGCCGCGACCTGCGGGCACGGTAGACCGGCATGCCCGAGCGGATCCGCATCCTTCACGGCATCACCGCCGCGATGCTGCGCATCCTCGAGCTGGACCGGCTGCTGCCGGAGATCGTGCGCTCCGCGACCCTGCTGGAGACGGCCGATGCGGCGTCGGTGATGCTCGTCGACGAATCCGGTGAGTTCCTGCGCATCGTCGCCCACAACGGGCTGAGCGAGGAATACGCGACCGCGCAGCGGATCCCGATGGAGACCGCGAAGTCGATCTACCGCGGCTTCGACACGCACATCGACATCGATCTCGAGAAGCAGCCGGCCGGCGACCCGGCGCTCATCAAGCGGGAGAAGCTCGCCCGGGTGGTCGCGATGCCGCTGGTGCACGAGGGCAAGCTCATCGGCGCCATCAACGTGTACACGCGCGACCGAGAACGGCGCTTCGACGCTATCGACCTCGACATCCTCCACATCCTCGCCGCACAGGCGTCGATCGCGATCACGAACGCGCGACTGTACGAGGCCGAGCGGCACGGTCGCCGGGTCCAAGAGTCCCTGCTCGCGGACCAGCGGGAGTCGGACCGGCAGAAGGACGAGTTCCTCTCGATCGTCTCGCACGAGCTGAAGACCCCGCTCACGCCGTTGAAGGCGCTCGCGCAGCTCCTGCGTCTGCGGTTGCGCCGGCATCGCGAGGACGGACGCCCGCTCGACCTCGACTCGCTGGACTCGAATCTCCGGACCATCGAGCGGCAGGTCGACCGCATGGCCGGCCTCGTGAACGACCTGCTCGAGGTGTCGCGTGCCGGGCAGGGCCGGTTCGAGCTGCAGCAGCAGGATTTCGACCTCATCCCGCTGATGCACGAGGTCGTGCAGCGCTACCGCGAGATCTCGGCCGAGGAGGGCCGGATCACCTTCGCGGTCAAGGCGCCGGCGAGCCTTCGGATCACCGGCGACACGATGCGCATCGAGCAGGCGCTCACGAACCTCATCGGGAACTCGGTGAAGTACTCGCCGTCCGTCGGGGAGGTCCGCGTCGCGGTCGAGGAGCGTGGGGACCAGGTGGCGCTCGTCGTCGCGGACGATGGGATCGGGATACCGCCGGAAGATCTGCCGACGCTCGCGCGGCCGTTCGCGCGCGGATCGCGGCGCGCGCGGACGTTCAGCGGGATGGGTATCGGTCTCTATCTCGCGCGGCTCGTCGCCGAGGGTCACGGTGGTTCCATCGCGCTCGCGAGCCCGGGCGAGGACAAGGGCACGACCGTGACGATGATGCTGCCGCGCTCGGGGTCAGCGAGCTAGTCGAGTGCCGGAGGAGGGATTTGAACCCTCACGGACCTTGCGGCCCACGGGCTTTTGAGGCCCGAATGTCTGCCAGTTTCATCACTCCGGCGCGAGGTCAGTCTACGTTCGTGACTTACGCACCAACGATGGCACCTTCGTGAACAGGTCGCGCACGATCTTGGGATTGCCGATCGCGACCTGCGGCTCATCCCATGCCGCATCCTGGCCCGTCTTGAGCGATCGCACGACCGCGCCGGCCTCGCGTGCGATGAGCGCCGCAGCCGCGACGTCCCACGGCGCGAGGGCTTCGTGCACGAAAAGGTCGAACCGCCCGCAGGCGACGTAGCAGATCTCGAGCGCCGCGGAGCCGATGACCCGCAGCCGCGCGACCGTGGAGTTCATGGCGGTAAAGCGTGAATCCTTGCGCGACGCGGCCTTGAACGCGAGGCTCATGACCGCGAACGCCTCGCTGGCTCGTGCGACGGTCGAGACCGTGATCCGCGCCGCGTGCAACGTCGCGCCGCCCCCCTCGTGCGCGACGAACAGCTCGCCCGTGCGGGGTGCGTGGACCGCCGCCGCCCGGGTCTTGCCGTCCTCCACGTAAGCGATCGCGACGCAATAGAACGGCAGCGCCTGAGAGAAGTTCAGCGTGCCGTCGAGCGGATCGACGACCCACAGGCGCTCCGCGGTCCGGAGCTTCCGGTCCGCGCTCTCCTCGGCCAGGATCGGGATCGTCTTGTCATGCGCGCGCAGCCGGCGGAGGATCTCAAGCTCGGCGGCGTGGTCCGCGGCGGTCGCGAAGTTCGCGCGGCCGCGCTTCCGAGTGACGATGGCGACGTCGTCGACCTTGATGCGCTCGCCGACCGCCAGCGCCGTCTGGGCCGCGAGCTGCGCGAGCCCGGCGTAGCGGGCGGCGTCGGCGCGCGCCATCAGGCGTCCGGCGGGCAGAGCGTGCGGACGCGGGCAAGGAAGTCGCTCAGATCGAATGGCTTGGCGATCACGTCGGTGATCCCGCGCCGCAGGAGGTCCTCGGAGAAGTGCCCGACGGCGGCGCTGATGAACAGGACTGCCAACGACTTGGTGCGTGGATCGGCCCGAAGCCGGTCGTACACCTCGAAGCCGCTGAGACCCGGCATCATGATGTCGAGGATGAGGAGGTCAGCGCCGCCACCGCCGACGCTTTCCAGGATCTTCCGGCCGTCAGAAACGACGCTCGCGTGGTAACCAGGCTCGTCGTTGATGGCATCGCGAAGGAGATTGGCGATGGGCTCATCATCCTCTCCGATAACGACGCGCTTTCCGTGACCACCCAACGTCATGCGGCGGTCACCATATCGCAGATCACGTGATGGATGATCTCGATCGTGCGCGCGGCGGTGATGCGCGCGCCTTCGATACGCTCGCGCGCGCCCACGAGCGCGCGCTCTACTCGCACGTCGCGCGGATCCTCGGACCCGGTCCGGACGCGGAAGATGTCGTGCAGGAGGCCTTCGTGTCCGCGTGGCGGTCGATTTCGGGATTCGAAGGCACCTCATTCAAGGCTTGGTTGTTCCGCATCGCACGCAACCGCGCGATCGATGTGATCCGCTCGCAGAAACGACGGGCCGAGTTACCGCTCGACCCGCCTGACGACGAGGACGGCAGCCCAGGGTGGGCCGAGCCTGCCGCCGGCGGCCCCGAGCTCACCGACATCGCCGCCGGCCACGAGGCCCGCGAGGCGGTCGAGGCCGCGCTGTCGCTCGTCCCGGTGGAGCAGCGCGACGCGCTCCTGCTCCGTGACGTCGAAGGCTTCAGCTACGAGGAGATCGCCACGATCACGGTGTCCGAGATCGGGACCGTGAAATCCCGGATCCATCGAGCGCGCGTGACGGTGCGCAACGAGCTCGTGTCGAAGGGCTGGAAGGGCAGCGCGGGATGAGCGGAACTTCCCGCCGGCCGGGGACGTTCAGATGAGTGGGATGACCGAACACCCGGAGCTGCTCCTGTCCGCGTACCTGGATGACGCCCTCAGCCAGGGCGAGCATGAGCTCGTCCGCGCCCATGTCGACGGGTGCGAGCGGTGCCGGGCGCAGCTGGCCGACCTGCGGGCGACGAGCCGGCTCATCCGCGGGCTGCCGCAGCTCGCGCCGCGCCGCTCGCTCGTTCCCCAGCTCCAGCGCGCCCCGGTCTGGCTGCGGCCGGTCCGGCTCCTCGGCGCCATGGGCAGCGGCCTGTTCGTGTTCCTATTCATCGCGTCGGCCGTCCTGAACAGCGGCGGCAGCCTCGGTGGCGGTGCGAGCACGGCCGAGCAGCTGGCCGAGAAGGGCCAGTTCGGCGCCGCGGTGAACGCACTGGCGTCCGATGTCGCGAAGCAGCGTGCCGACTCGGCGACCGCAGCCAGCGCGGCGCCTGCGCCGGTCCCGGCCGCGGCGGGCGCCGCGGCATCGCAGAGTCCAGGCTCTGTGTTCGACGTCGCCTCGCCTACGCCGATCGCCCGCGATGCGGCGTCATCTCCGGCGGCGGCGCCGTCCACCGTCGAGGGGCCACGGACCTTCGGCCCGCCGCCGCAGCTGTTCCTGCTGATCGCCGTGCTGTTGGCGATCGCCGCGTTCGTGGCGCACCGGAGGCTGCACCGGGCGTAGCCGCGATACTCAACGTATGGCCGACCGTCTCCTCCTCGCCGATTCGAACAGCCTGATCTACCGCGGGTACTTCGCGATCCCGCCGCTCACCACGACCAAGGGCGAGCTCGTGAATGCGGCGTTCGGCTTCGCCTCGATCCTCCTGAAGGTGATCCAGGAATACCCGCCGCGACACATCGCGGCGTGCTTTGACTTGCCGGTCCCGACCTTCAGAAAGGAGCGCGACGCGACCTACAAGGCGACCCGCAGGCCGATGCCCGACGACCTTCGCCCGCAGTTCGAGCGCTGCAAGGAGTTCCTCGAGAAGTTCGGCGTGCCGATGTATTCGCTCCCCGGATACGAGGCCGACGACGTCATCGGCGCGCTCGCCAAGCAGGCCGAGGCCGCCGGTCTCGACACCGTGATCCTGTCCGGCGACCTCGACACCCTGCAGCTGGTGACGCCGCACGTGCAGCTCATGACGACGCGCCAGGGATTCCAGAACACCGTCATCTACGACGAGGCCAAGATCTTCGAGCGCTTCGGCCTGCGGCCGGATCAGATGGTCGACTACAAGGCCCTGAAGGGCGACCCGACCGACAACATCCTCGGCGTGCCCGGCGTGGGGGAGAAGACCGCGGCGAAGCTCATCGCCGACCACGGCACCGTCGAAGGCGTGTACGAGAACCTCGCGAAGCTCACGCCGAAGCTGCGCGCGGCGCTCGAAGCGAACCACGAGCAGGTCCTGCACAGCCGCGAGATGTCACGCATCGTCACGGACATCCCCGTGACGCTCGACCTCGAGCGCACCGTTCGAGGCGCGTACGACCGCGCGACGGTCATCGATCTCTTCCGTGACCTCGAGTTCCGCAGCCTCATCCCGCGACTGCCGCCGGCCGACGGCAACGCGTCCGCGCCGCTGCCGACGCCGACCCTCTTCCCGGTCGACACGTCGAAGTCTCCGGCCCGCGTCTCGAGCGGGGGCCAGCTGTCGCTCGGGCTCACCGCCCCCGTCGCCGCGCCGGTCGACGTCGCGCTCCTCGCCGACGCGGACGCGGCGGACTATCTCGCCCGAGCGCGCGTGGCCGGACGCATCGCCGTGTTCGCCGACGTCGACACCGAGCGTTCCCCGCGACTCCTTGGCCTCGGCCTCGCGCTCGAGGAGACCTCCTGCTACCTCCCGGTCGGCGAGACGATCCCGCCTGCGATCGTCGAGCTGCTCGGCGATCCACGGATCGGCAAGCTCGTCCATGACGCGAAGACCGCGCGGAGGGCCCTCCGTCGAGCCGGCGCGGATCTGTCGGGCATCGAGATGGATACGGTCATCGCGTCGTACCTCGCGAACGCGAGCCGGCGCCAGCATCTCCTCGACGATCTCGCGACCGAACGGCTCGGCCTCGAGGTGCCGGTGCTCCCGGCGCCCGATCGCCGGCACAAGGACATCCT
>DATCOR010000186.1:0-3289 GCA_036564585.1 Candidatus Limnocylindria bacterium
GTACCTGAGCGCCGGGACCGCCGATGACGCCAGGGCCGCCCGCCGTCGCCAGTTGGCCGGCGAGCTTGACCGGCTGCTCAATCTGTATCGCTGGGGCGACATGGCGGAGGCCGAGTACCTGAGCGAACGCCGCCGTGTCAATCGCGCGGTGGAAGCGTTGGGGCCGGATGAGCCGGTCCGGTCCGTGAACGAGGACGCGCTCCGGCTCGCCGCGACGGTCGGCACGGCGTGGCAGTTCGCATCGGCGGACACTCGCCGGACGTTCCTCGCTGAATGGTTCTCCGAGATCCGACTGCGCGCTGACGGGGGCCTGGACATTCTGTCTCGCGAAGCCGTCAGAGAAGTCGTCGCGGAGGCGGCAAGCGATGTGTGGGGCGGTCCGGTGGGCTCTACTGGGCTCGAACCAGTGACCTCTGCCATGTCAAGGCAACGCTCTAACCAACTGAGCTAAGAGCCCGCGGGTCCCCAGTTTATCGCCCGGTCGAGCTCGGCGGGGCGACCTGCTTCGTCGCGACCTCGACGGCGAGCTCCTCGTCCGCCACGCCGCGGAACGTGCCGCGGGTCGGTGGCACGTCGTGGTAGTCCCGGCCCACGGCCATCTTCACGTGATGCTCGCTCGCCAGCACGTCGTTCGTCGGATCGAAGCCGCGCCAACCGTGCGTCGGCGTGAACGCCTCGACCCAGGCGTGCGACGCCGCGGCGCCGCGCTTGGGCGCGTCGGGATCCGCGCCGACCAGGATGTACCCGCTCACGTAGCGTGCCGGGATCGCGATCGAGCGGCAGAGGCCGATGAGCACGTGCGCGAAGTCCTGGCAGACGCCCGAGGAATGCGTGAGCACCTCGGTCACGCTGGTCTCGACAGTGGTGACATCGGGCCGGTAGTCGAGCCGTTCGTGGACGAGGTGCATGAGCTCCTGGACGGTTTCGAACGCAGGCTTATCGGCGAACGGCTGGGCCATGGCGGCGAGCTCGGCGACCCGTGGGATCAGCGGAGAGCCCGACACGAAGTCGATCGAGTCGCCCGGACCGAGTGCCGTCGGCCGGGCCTGCGGCGGCTGGAAGGGATCGGCGAGCGTCGTCTCGATCTCGCCGCGCATGACGACCTCGATGGTGCGATGCGGACGCGCGATCGTGATGAGATGCGCGGCGTTGCCGAAGCCGTCGTTGTAGCGGCGCACGGATGCGGTCGGCTCGACCCGGAGGTCGAACGAGATCCACCGCTGGTGCTCGTCGGTGCGCGGACCGAGGCGCGAGTCCATGACGCTCTCGACGACGTCGTCGGTGTACGACAGCTGGGTCCGGTGCTCGACCGAGATCCTCACTGCTGTTGCTGCTGCGCGGCCATGATCATCGTGGCCCGCGCGACCCCGACCAGGCGGCCGGGCACCGGCTCGTCGCGCAGGTACGTGGCCGAGAGCTCCTCCGAGGCCTGCGCGATGAGCTGCTGGAGGTCCGAGAGGAAGCCCTCGAGCCCCCGCTCGAAGACCTCGTCGATCGCGGTGAGCTCGACCTGCGCGCGCGCCCGGCCCAGCGTCCGGACCGCCGGACCGGGCGTGTTGCCGGCGGCGGTGCGGAGGGCAGCGATCGCGTCGAGCGACAGGCACGCGCCGGTCAGCGAGAATCGCACGGACTGCGGGAAGATCGGGTTCAGCAACAGGAACTCGACCAGCCGCGCGGGTTCGACGCGCAGCGAGTAGTAGCGCGCGTAGGCCTCCGCCGATCCGCAGGTCCGCAGCACCGCGAGCCAGCGGACGACATCTGGGCCGGTGGGGTCCTTCGTCTGGCTGCCGGCCGCGAGCAGGTGCGACTGCCGGTTGAGCACGCGGGACACGTCGTCGGCGCGCTCGACGAACTTGCCGAGCTCGAGGAAATGCCACGGCTCGTCGCGCGCGAGCGTCGACTCGGCCAGACCCTGGAACGACTGCAGCCGCTCGCGAACCAGCCGGGCGAACGAGATCGCCTCGCCACGGGGACGCGCGATCGTGGGCGTGGCGAGCGAGCCGTACAGCGAGTTCAGCTCCTCCCACATCTCGCTCGACATCGCCTCGCGGATGCCCCGGGACAGCGTGCGGGCCGCGCGGACGCACGACACGAGCGAGTCCGGATTCATCGTGTCGCTTGTGAGGTAGAACCGGACGTCGTCACCGGCGAGGTCGATCGCGCCGACGAGCGGCGCCCAGAAGTCCTCGGTGCCGGCGTCCAGCTCGAGGTGCCGGGTCACGTCGACGAGCCGCGAGACCGCGATCCCCCGCTCGACGTGGCGCGCGACCCAGTAGAGGTCATCGGCGACGCGGCTCAGCATGGCTCGGCCTCGAGCACCCAGGTGTCCTTGGCGCCGCCGCCCTGCGAGCTGTTCACGACGAGCGACCCGCTCCGGAGCGCGACGCGGGTCAGGCCGCCCGGCGTGACCTTCACGTCGCGGCCGAACAGGATGAATGGCCGCAGGTCGACGTGGCGGCCCTCGAGATGGTCGCCGCTCCAGGTCGGATGCCGCGACAGCGCGAGCGTCGGCTGGGCGATGTAGCCGCGCGGATCGTCCCGCACGCGCGCGCGGTACTCGTCGAGGTCCTTCTTCGGCGCGTGCGGCCCGATGAGCATCCCGTAGCCCCCGCTCTCGTTGACCGACTTCACGACCAGATCGGCGATGTGCTCGAGGATGTACGCGCGATCCGTGGGATCGTCCGCGACGTAGGTCTTCACGTTCGGGAGGAGCTCGTCCTCGCCCAGGTAGTACTTGATGATCGTCGGCACATAGGCGTAGATCGCCTTGTCGTCGGCGAGGCCCGTCCCGATCGCATTCGCAACGGTGGCACGGCCCATCCGGCAGGTCGCGAGCAGCCCCGGCACGCCGAGCAGCGAATCGGCGCGGAAGGCGAGTGGGTCGAGAAAGTCGTCGTCGACGCGCCGGTAGATGACGTCGACCCGACGCCGGCCGCGCGTCGTGCGCATGTACACGGCCGCGTCGTCCACGAACAGGTCCGATCCCTGCACGAGATCGATGCCCATGGACTTCGCGAGGAACGCGTGCTCGAAGAACGCGGAGTTGTGGACGCCTGGCGTGAGCAGCACCACGGTCGGATCGTCGGAGCCTGGAGCGACCGCACGCAGGACGTCGAGCAGGTCCTGCGGGTAACCCTCGACCGGCCGCACGCGATAGTCGGCGAAGATCTGCGGCCACACGCGCTTCAGGACGCGACGGTTCTCGACGACGTACGAGACGCCAGACGGAACGCGCAGGTTGTCCTCGAGCACGAACCAGGTCCCCCGCCCGTCGCGCACGAGATCGCTG
>DATCOR010000191.1:0-5867 GCA_036564585.1 Candidatus Limnocylindria bacterium
CCGGCGGCTCGGCACCCAGATGAAGGCCACCGGCGAGGTCATGGCCATCGATCGCACGTTCGAGGCCGCGATGCTGAAGGCGCTGCGCTCGCTCGAGGTGAAGGGCCAGGGCCTGCTCACCGAGGCGCCCGCGTGGGTCGACCTGGGCGATCCCGCGGCGTTCATCGCGCGCTACCTCGCCGCTGAGCCGACCGACGATCGCATCTGGCGCGTGCTCGCGGCGCTCCGCCGCGGCGCGACCGTCGACGCGGTCCACGACGCGACGAAGATCGACCGCTGGTTCCTGCGCAAGCTCCGCAACGTCGTCCGGTTCGCGGAGGACGAGCTGCAGGGCAAGACGCCGAACCCGGCGCTGCTCCGCCGCGCGAAGCGCATGGGCTTCTCCGACGTGGATCTCGCGTCGCTCGCCGGTGTGCTCGCGTCCGACATCCGCCGGCTGCGCATGCAGTGGGGGATCGTCCCGGTCTACAAGATGGTCGACACCTGTGCCGCCGAGTTCGAGGCGGTCACGCCGTACTTCTACTCGACCTACGAGCAGGAGAACGAGGCGCTCCCGCTCGAGGGACCGAAGACCGTGATCCTCGGCTCGGGACCGATCCGCATCGGCCAGGGGATCGAGTTCGATTGCTGCTGCGTGCAGAGCGCGATGGCCCTCAAGGACCGCGGCGTCAAGGCGATCATGATCAACAGCAATCCCGAGACGGTGAGCACGGACTTCGACGCGTCCGCGCGCCTGTACTTCGAGCCGCTCGATGAGGAATCGGTGGCGAACATCCTGGCCAACGAGGGCGGCGACGTGTCGGTGCTCGCGCAGTTCGGCGGGCAGACCGCGCTCAACCTCGCCGACCGCATCGCCGACATCGGCGGCCACATCAGCGGCACGAGCGCCGACGCGATCGGCCTCGCCGAAGACCGCCGCCGCTTCCACGAGTTCGCGACCGCGCTTGGGATCCCGCAGCCGCCCGGCGGCACCGCGGAGTCGCTGAGCGAGGCGCGCGAGATCGCCGACGGCATCGGCTATCCCGTCCTCGTACGACCGTCGTACGTGCTCGGCGGCCGGGGCATGGAGATCGCGTACGGACCGGACGACCTCGAGCGCTACTTCGCCTCGGCCCTCGAAGCGAGCTTCGGCCGCGTGCTCGTGGACAAGTACCTGCGCGGCCGCGAGGTCGAGGTCGATGCCGTGAGCGACGGCCAGGACACCCTCGTCGCGGGGATCATGGAGCACATCGAGCGCGCCGGCGTGCATTCCGGCGACTCGTTCGCGGTGTATCCCGCACCGAACCTCAGCGCCGCGGAGCGCGACGAGATCGTCGAGCTCACCCGCAAGATCGCGTCGTCGCTACCGGTCCGCGGCCTGCTGAACATCCAGTACATCGTCGAAGGTGGCCGCGTCTGGTGTCTCGAGGTCAACCCCCGCGCGAGCCGCACGGTGCCGTTCCTCACGAAGGTCACCGGCGTCCCGCTCGTGACGCTCGCGGTCGCGATCGGCGCCGGGAGCACGCTCGCGGCCGAGGGGTACGCGCGCGCCGACGGGCTCTGGCCCTCGGGCGACCTGGTCGCGCTCAAGGCGCCGGTGTTCTCGATGGCGAAGCTGCTCGACGTCGACACGTACCTCGGCCCCGAGATGAAGAGCACCGGCGAGGTGATCGGGATCGATCGCACGTTCGCGCCGGCGCTCTGGAAGTCGCTCGTCGCGGCCGGGCTCGCGCCGATGCCGAGCGGCAAGGTCCTCATCACGGTCGCGGACAAGGACAAGGCCGAGGTCGTGAGCATCATCGAGGGATTCCATTGGCTCGGGTACGACCTCGTGGCGACCAGCGGCACGGCCGCGCTCATCCGCTCGCTGGGCATCGAGGTCACCGAGGTGCCGAAGCTCGGCGAGGGCGACTCGACGATCCTCCAGCTCATCCGCTCCGGGACCTGTGCCGCGGTGGTGAACACGCCGACCCTCGGCAAGACCGTGGACCGCGACGGGTTCCTCATCCGGCGGGCCGCGGTCGAAGCGCGCGTGCCGTGCCTCACCTCGCTCGATACCGCGCTCGCGGTGGTCACGGCGCTGCGGGCGAGCGCGCAAAGCTACACCGTCGCGCCGCTCTCCGAATATCGCAGTGCGCCGGTCGTCGCGTGACGACCAAGCGGACCGGCACGCCGTGGATGGCGTCCGACGCGTACGGGAAGACGCTCGCCGGCCTGTCGCTCAACCTGATCGTCCGCGACGTCGCGGAGAGCGTGCCGTTCTACCGCGACGTGCTCGGCATGACCGTGCAGTACGCGGACGAGGACATGGCCGCGCTCCAGCGAAGCGCGACGCAGATCGTTCTGCATGCCGATCACACGTACGACAAGCAGCCCTGGGCCGCGCGCCTCGCGGCAACCGGGAAGCGTGGCTTCGGCGCGGAGATCCGGATCCTCGGGATCGATCCCGACGCGGCCGAGCGGCGCGCGAAGGATCGCGGCGCGACCGTGCTCCTTGGTGCGCGCGATTGGCCGCACGGTTGGCGCGACGTCCTTCTCGAGGACCCCGACGGGTACACCTTCGCCGTGGGGATGGCGCTCCCGTGATCCTCGAGAGCGGCCGCGTGCTCACGCGAAGTGAGATCGGCGACCTCGGAGTCGTCCTCAATGTCGCCGCTCCGGGCATCGCGGCGCAGGCCCGTGCCGGCCAGTTCGTGCACGTGCGGCCGGGCACCCGGTT
The DNA here is from genome assembly GCA_036564585.1 of Candidatus Limnocylindria bacterium. GTDB lineage: Bacteria > Chloroflexota > Limnocylindria > P2-11E > P2-11E > UBA4735. The sequence continues at coordinate 2,699 of DATCOR010000191.1, forward strand.
CGATCCGCTGTTGCGCCGGCCGTATTCGTTCAACAAGATCGACCGCCAGGCCGGCGAGGTCGAGCTCATCGTGAAGCCGCTCGGCGAGGGCGGTGAGTGGATCGCGTCGCGCCGCCCGGGCGACGACCTGGACCTGCTCGGCCCGCTCGGCAGCGCGTTCGTCATCCAGCGCGCCACGAAGAACCTGCTCCTCGTCGCGGGCGGTACGGGGATCGCGCCGATGCGCGTGCTCGCGGAGCACGAGGCGACGCGCCGGAACGTGACGCTCGTCATGGGCGGTCGCTCGATCCAGTACCTCTGGCCGTCGCGGCTCCTGCCGCCGACGGTCGAGTACGTCACGACGACCGATGACGGCTCGTTCGGGATCAAGGGCCGCGTGACCGACGCGCTGCGGCCGCTGCTCGCGTGGGCCGATCAGCTCTGCGCGTGCGGGCCGTGGCCGATGCTCGCCGCACTGGGACGGATGCGCGACGAAGCCGCGCGCGCGAGCGCGGTGTTCCCGGGGCGGCAGGTCCTCCTTGACGCTGAGATCGCGGTCGAGCAGCACATGGGCTGCGCGATGGGCGTCTGCCGCGCTTGCGTCGTCGTCACCGCGAGCGGCAACGCCCGGGTGTGCCGCGAAGGTCCGGTGTTCCCGCTCGGCGAGATGCGCTTCGCCGAGGGCGAGCCCGCGACCGTGGGACTCTCCGCCTGATGCCGTGGCGCAGGCCGCGCAAGAAGGTCGACCGGCCGGTGAACGTGAGCCGGGCCATCGAGGAGACGCTCGAGGAGCTCAGTGCCGGTGAGGATGACGACGACAGCGTCGAGCTCGCCGACGTGGACGGCGCCTCGATCGTCGAAGCTGCGAGCGGCGAGGCCGACAGCGACCAGCGAACGCCATCGGCGCTCGCAGAGCAGCTCTCGCGCGTCGAGCTGAGCGACTCGGCGGTCGTCGCGCCGGTACGTTCGGCGGAGCGACCCGAGCACGGGATCGACCTCGCGGTCGACGCGGCGCGCGGCCTTCGCCTCGTGAACCCGGTGCTCACCGCATCTGGCACGTTCGGCCAGGGCGTCGAGTACGCCGAGATCATCGACGTGTCGCGGCTCGGCGCGATCGTGAACAAGGGCACCACGGTGCTCGCGCGGCCGGGGAACGCGCAGTACCGGATCGCCGAGACGCCGTCGGGGATCTTGAACTCGATCGGGCTCGAGAATCCCGGCGCCGCAGGCGTGGCGAAGAAGTACGCGAAGGCCTGGGCGCAGCTCGGCGTGCCGGTCATCGTGAATGTCGCCGGCTACAGCGTCGACGATTACGTCACCGTCGTGAGCGAATTCGCCGGCATCGCGAGCGTCGTCGCGTACGAGCTCAACATCTCGTGCCCGAACGTGAAGGGTGGAATGTTGTTCGGCTTCGACCCGGACCTCGCGGGGCAGGTCACTGCGGCGGTGAAGCAGGAGACCGACAAGCCGGTGATCGTGAAGCTCACCCCGAACGCGCCCGATGTCGTCGCGGTCGCGCGCGCGATCGAGCAGGCCGGCGCCGACGGCATCACCGCGATCAACACCGTCCTCGGGATGCGCATCGACACGAAGAAACGGCGGCCGATCCTCGGCACCGGCAGCGGTGGGTTGTCTGGCCCAGCGATCCGGCCGATCGCCGTGCACATCACCTATCAGGTCGCGCAGGCCGTCTCGATCCCGATCATCGGGGCCGGCGGCGTCACGAGCGCCGAGGATGCGCTCGAGTTCCTCATGGCCGGCGCGTCCGCGGTCCAGGTCGGGACCGCGACGTTCGCCGATCCGCTGGCGCCGCTGCGGGTCATCGAGGGACTCGCGGCGTACGTACGCGCGAACGGGCTGTCGTCGATCCGCGAGGTGATCGGCGTCGCGCTTCCTCGGAGAGAGCAGGCGGACTAGCCCCGGCTCGCCGTCACACTGTGGCGCGTGCGCCGTCTTGCGATCGCGGTCGCGCTGATCCTGTCCTGCACCCCGCCCGCGCCGGTGGCCGTGCCATCGCCTTCGACGACTGCGACCCAGACACCGTCGTCACCACCGACCGCATCGCCGTCGCCGTCCCCGGCGTTCCGGGATCTGACGGTCTCGGCGGCGGGTGAGCTTCGTGGTGAGCATGCGCTCGTTCTCCAGCTGCTCACGTCGGCGATCGCGGGCGTTCCGTCGCAACCGCGATTCTGGGACGTGCCGCTCGATGGAACGGCGCCGCATCAGATCGTGGGATACACGCGCGGACCACAGGGCTTCACGGATTTCGACAGCTTCGACTTCTCGCGCCAGCTCTCGTCGGATGGCCGGCAGCTCGTGCTCGCCGATCCGGATGACGTCGCGGGGTCCGGGTTCGTCATCGTCGACCTCATCGCGGGGACCGCGCGGAAGATCGCGCTCGCAACTGGAAGTGACCAGCCGGCGTGGAGCCCCGACGGGCAGCGGATCGCTTATCGCGGATTCTCGATCGCGGGACCCTATCAGCAGGACGCCGGCATCTGGGTCGTGTCATCCGCGGGCGGTGAGCCGAGGCACGTCGTGCCGAGCGACCTACGAGCGGGTTCCGGCGCGATGTACCTATACGGCTGGACGGCGGATGGATCGGGTGTCTTCTTCGGCCCCGATCCGAACACGCTCAGCGTCGTCGATGTCCAGAGCGGTCAAGTGACGCGCATCGGCGATCGGACCTCGGGTATCGCGGTACGTGCGAAACCTCCGTCGGTCGCCATCGTCTTCTACGAGGACACGCCCCACGGCCCTCTTATGGGGCGCGTCGAGGTGCGCTCGACCGCGCTCGCGTCGCCGACGGTCGTCGCGCGGTACGGCCCGAGCGACGGGTCATTCTTCATCTGGCCGCGCTGGAATCCGAACAGCAACGAGCTCCTGCTCTCCTGGGCCTGCGGCGAAGGCGTCGCGCCGCGGAGTGAGCTCGTCATCGTGGATGGCATCACCAGTCGGAAGCGGACGCAGCCGGCGCCTGGATGCATTCGAAGTGCGGTCTGGAGCGGCGACGGTACGAAGATCCTGTATACCGATCTCCAGGCCCTACGCGTGCGGAACGCCGATGGCTCGAATGATCACGAGCTGTTCCGACCTGCCCTTCCGGCAGGTGTTTCCCAGCAGTACGTCGGCGCGGTCATCGCCTTCGCGCCTCGCTAGCCACCCGCGCTAGTCTCGCGGCGTGATCGCC
>DATCOR010000192.1:0-4509 GCA_036564585.1 Candidatus Limnocylindria bacterium
CGTGGCGGGTGTGTTTGTTCGTGCCGACGTCGGCGCTCGCGACCGAGACGTCGCGCGCGGTGCTCCCGAGGGAGGGGGCCCGCACCGACGCGGTATTCAACCTCGCGCACGCGTCCGCGCTGCTCGCCGCGATCCTGAAGGCCGACGGCGCGCTGCTGTCGGTCGCGATGCACGACCGGCTGCACGAGTCAGCGCGACTGCAGCTCGTGCCCGCGCTCGAGGAGATCATCGCCGCGGCGCGCGAGGCGGGCGCATTCGGAGCGGCGCTGTCTGGCGCCGGGCCCAGCGTCATCGCGTTCGCGCCGACGCGGTTCGCCGCGCGCGTGACGGCTGCGATGGAGGAGGCCGCGGGCCTGGCCGGCGTCCCGGGTCGCGGTCGCGCCGTCCGCGTGCGTGCGGCTGGGGCGCAGGTCGTCCGGAGCTAGGCCAGGTCGCGGCAGATCACCGCACCCGTTCTCCAACGAGGAACCACGTCTCCATCGGACCTCGGCCCTTGATCTCGACCGTTCCGCGCGGCTCGAGCACGAACTCCCGCTCGAGGAGCGCACGCGTGTCGGGACCGACCTGGATGCGTCCTGGCACGCCGGTCGACTCCATGCGGCTCGCGAGGTTCACCGGATCGCCCCAGATGTCGAAGACGAATTTGCTGCGGCCGATGACGCCGCCGACGACCGGGCCGGAGTTGAGCCCGATGCGGAACTCGAGGCATCGCGCATCCGAGCGCTGACGCTCGCGGATGTGGTCGAGCATGCCGAGCGCCATGCGAGCGGCACGCCGTGCGTGGTCGTCGCGGCCGAGCGGCACGCCCGCGACGCCCATCCAGTTGTCTCCGATCGTCCGGATCTTCTCGAGTCCGTGCTGGAGGGCGAGCTGGTCAAAGTAGCCGACGTATTCGTCGAGCAGCGAGACCATGTCCCGTGGTGAGAGCTCCCTCGTCAACGGTGTCGAGTTCACGACGTCGGCGAATAGGATCGTCGCCTCGTCGTACGCGTCGGCGATGATCCCCGGCCGTCGTTTCAGACGATCCGCGATCGATTTCGGCAACACGTTCAGCAGCAGGCCTTCGGACCGCGCGCGCTCGCGGTCGAGCTGGTGGACGAAGGTCGCGAGCAACAGGAACACGACCGACGACACCGTGGCGATATTCAGGACGAAGAACAGGGTCACGAGACCGAGCGGCAGCGCGTTGGTCGCGCGTGTCCCGAGGAACGGGGACAGCGCGACGAGCACCACGAAGAGCACGAACCAGCGCACCGCGCTCCGGACGTCGTCGAACACGAGCGCGCCGAACGGGCAGAGGAGCGACCACAGGATGACGGCGCTCGCCGGTACGAAGCCGCCGAGCGCGAGCTGGAGCAGGAACGGGAGCAGCAGGATGAGGAGCAGCTGCAGCGTGCGGAAGACGTCAAAGCTTCGGGTGCGCGCGAAGGCCAGGATGCTGATCGTCGAGACGACGCTGTATCCGAGCGGGATCGAACCTGCAAGCCGCTCGCCGAACGCGAGGTACACCAGGCCCCAGATGACGCCCGCCGGCACCACGAGCACCGCGGCCGCCGCGAGAAATCGCTTCTTGCGCCGGACATCGTCGTCGTCCCGTGGGTCCGCACCGAGCCGGCTGATCAGTTCGAGCGGGGCCGCGACCGTGCGCACGAACGCATTCTCCCTGATGCCGAGCCGCGGTCCCGCAGTCCGCTGAGGTCCTCGGGTCGTCGGCGACGCGCCGCTAGCGACCGCGAGGCGGCAGGATCTGCAACGTGTGCGATCCGAGCGCAGCGCGCAGCTACGGGGTCGCTAGTACGTGGGCATCGGGGCGGCGGTGGCTTCGGCCGGCGCCAGCGTCCCGTAGACCGTCGCTCCGGGAGAACCGGGCTGGCTGGAACCGCACGCCGCGAGGAGCGCCGCGATGAGGGTGAGCGCGGTGAGCGTCATTCGCATCATCGCCTCCTTCTCTATCCGTACGAATGGGCGCGCAGGAGCGATGCCGCGAATTGATCGCGAGCGTGGCACGCTTGACCGCTAGCCTTCGTGCGGCCCTCCCAGGCCCGGGCTTGCGGCGACATCCATTTGCCGCCAAATACGATGACCACTTGGAGAGATCCGGCTGTGACACCGAGTGGGGTCGGGAGCTCGCAAAGGTCATGGATGGCGTCTACGCCGAGCGAACCGACCTACTCGATCACCGTGTCAGATTTCCATGGCTGCAAGGCTTCCTTGGCGATCCGAACGCACGTGTGTGGTTCGTAGCGTGGTACCCAAGCACTCGGGCCGTTGAGAAGATTCACAGTCCAAACGCGACGTGCGAGTCGCAGTGGCTGGCGACGGGAGGAGATCGCATCTTCCGGGGCAACTTGGTTCGCGTCGGGTTCAAGACAGGGACCATCGATTCGTCTGGCGGATGGAAGTGCTACATCACGGACCTAGTCAAGGCGGACTCCCCGCCGTCGGAGTGGGACAGCACGTCTGAAGCAGTTCGAAAGACGGCGTATGAGACTTGGCTGCCGGTCCTCGAATGGGAGTTCAGTCGTGGCCACCCGCGTCTGGTCGTGACAGTGGGCAGAGATGTCGACAGGCGTTTTGACGACATCTGGCCGGCGCTCCAGCGCGTTGCGCAACGACCGCTTCAGAGGACGACGATTCGGCATTACGCTTTTTTCAATCGCGGCAGCGATACTCCAGCGAACAGGCAGAAATACGAGGTGCAGTTCGACGACGTCGTGAAGAAGGCGCGGGAGATCGCATAGCCGAGGGCGCCCGCTAGCCTTCGGCGCGATGGACCGTCTCGGGCTCCTCGCCGATCCCGCGGTGCGCTCCGCGTTCGGGAACGAGCTCGGGCGCGCGATCGAATACCACGCGTCGATCGCCTCGACCCAGGATCGCGCCCGCGAGCTCGCGCGCAACGGCGCCGGTGCGACGATCGTCGTCGCCGATCAGCAGACCGCGGGACACGGGCGCGGCGAGAAGTCTTGGTTGAGCGAGCCCGGCGCGTCGCTCCTCGCGTCATGGACGTTCCGTCCCGCGCCCGCCGAACCCGGCCTGTTCACGCTCCTCGCGGGCGTGGCGGTGACGAAGGCGCTCCGCACGTTCGGCGTCGCCGACCTCGGCCTGAAGTGGCCGAACGACGTGTGGCTCACGAACGGGAAGATCGCCGGCGTCCTCGCGCACGGCGCGAGCGACCACCTCGTGATCGGCATCGGGATCAACGTGTCGCAGCGCGAGCTCCCGCGCGCGATCGCCGACACCGCGACGACCCTCGCGCGCGCCGGCCACGACCTCGACCGGCTCGCACTGCTCGCGCGCATCACCACGGAGCTCGACGCCGCCGCGGATCCGGCGAACCGCGACGCGCTGCTCGTCGAATCGCGCAAGCGCTCGATCACACTGCGCCGGGAGGTGGAGGTGAGCGACGCGGGTGCGAAGCCGTTCCGTGGCAACGCGATCGAGCTCGCTGACGACGGCGCGCTCGTGGTCGAAACCCCGTATGGTCAGCAGCGGGTCATCGCGGGAGAAGTGAGGGTTCTGGGATGAGCGGGAAATTCCCGTTCGCCATCATCATCGATGGCACGACGGTGTTGCCGCACGAGACGCGGCGCGAGCTCGACATGCGCACGCTGCCGCTGCACGTGAGCTTCGGCGCGGAGTCGTACACGGCCGACGTCGACCTCACCTCCGAGCAGTTCTACGAGAAGGTGAAGGACCCGAAGGCGAAGCCGACGACCTCGCAGCCGTCGATCGGCGAGTGCCGCGACGTGTACGAGCAGGCCGTGCGCGACGGGTACACCGACATGCTCGTGCTCACCGTCGCGACGGAGTTCTCCGGCACGTTCTCGGTCGCGACGACGACGGCGCAGCAGATCATCGACACGAACATCGTCGTCGTGGACTCGCGCTCGACCGCGTGCAGCATCGGGCTCATCGCGACCGCGTGCGCCCGCGCGCGTCGCAATGGCCGCACGCTCGAGCAGACCGCCCAGCTCGCCCGCGACCTGGCACCGAGGACGCACCTGCTCGCGCTGATCGACACGCTCGATTTCCTCCGGCGCTCGGGCCGGATCTCCGGCGCGGCGGCGGCGTTCGGCTCGCTCCTCTCGCTGAAGGTGATCCTCGACCTCGCCGACGGGAAAGCCGAGGCGGTCGAGAAGGTCCGGACGCGCGAGCGAGGTATGACGACGCTCCAGAACCTCATCGAAGCCCGCACGCCGCCGGGCGGCCGGATCCACGCCGCGATCCTCCACGCGAACGCGCCGGACCGGGCGCGGGTGCTCGGAGAGTGGGTCCAGGAGCGGTACCACTGCGTCGAGTACTGGGTCGATGAGGCCGGTTCGGTACTTGCGTCCCATGCCGGGCCCGGAGCGGTGGCGCTTGGCTGGTACCAAGAGGAACATGGTGCGTAATGAGGCTTCGGATGCCGTTCGGGCGGCAGCGCAAGGAGTTCCCGTCGCACCTCTGGACGCAGTGTCCGTCGTGCGGCGAGATGCTCTTCAACAAGCAGCTTGCCCGGAATCACAACGT
>DATCOR010000204.1:0-12519 GCA_036564585.1 Candidatus Limnocylindria bacterium
CCGTTGTATGCGGTCACGGTCCGGGCCCGCGCGTCGTAGACGAGGGCGAAGACGTCGCCGCCGATCGCGGTGCGCTGCGGAAGGACGACCGCGCAGACCGCGGCCGCGGCGATCGCGGCGTCCACGGCGGAGCCGCCATCGCGGAGCGCCGCGAGTCCCGCGGCGGTCGCGAGATGGTGCCCGCTCGCGACGATGCCATTGGCGGCCCGAACCGTCGGGCGGTAGGTCATCGGGGTGATGTTAGGCGGCCGAGCGGAGGAGCAGCTCGATCGCGACCCGCCACGCGAACGCGGAGAGCGTCGCTGTGACGATGCCGATCGCCAGCGAGTTGCGCGGCCGCTGGACCACCGGCATGAGCGCGATCGCGAGCGCGATGAGCAGGAGCTGTGGCGCATCGGTCAGCAGGATCCCCGCGAACAGGATGTAGCCGATGGCGATCCAGCCGATGACACCGGGTCCATTCGTCGCGACGACGAATGCCGCGACCGCCGCGGCGGCGGCGGAGCCCCAGAGCATCAGGTCGATGCCGGGATTGCCGAAGCCTCCGGTCTGCACGTACGCGAACACGGCCATCGCGACCGCGTCGAACGCGGCGACCGAGGCTCGGAGCGTGGGGCTCATGAGGGCTCAGTGTGGAGGAACAGGCGCGTGTAGCCCACCGGCTCGCCCGGACCGAGTGCGGGCGGGATCGATCCGTCGAGGTGCAGCAGCATGGCGTGCTCGTCGCACGCGAAGCGCTTCGGGCAGACCGGACATTCCGATGCACTCTTCTCCGGCAGCCGCCCAAGGCTCGTCAGGGTGAACCCGCACTTCGTGAAGAAGTCCGGCACCAGCGTCAGCGCGAACACCCGACGGAGCCCGCGTTCGCGCGCGCGCTCGACGCACGCCATGACGATCGCCGTCCCCACACCCTTGCCGCCCGCATCAGGCGCGACCGCGAGCGAGCGCACCTCGGCAAGATCGCGGGTGAGCGCGGCAAGCGCGCCGCAGCCGAGGAACGTGCCGTCATCGTCGGCCACCAGGAAGTCCGCGAGGTTGGCGCGCAGGAACGCGTCGCTCCGCTCGAGCATCCGGTCCTCCGCGGCGTATCGATCGATGAGGGCCTTCATCGGACCGATATCGGACTCCCGCGCCTCGCGGACGATCACGTCGCGAAGGCGGCGTTCGCCTCGGCCAGCGCCTCGCGGACGCGTTCCGGGGCCGTGCCACCCGGTGAGGTCCGCGCCGCAAGCGATCTCGCGATCGACAAGGTACCGGCCGCGTCGTCACCGAACCGCGTGTCGTACGCGCGGAGGTCGGCCGTGGTGAGCCCCGCGAGGTCCTTGCCCTCGTCGAGCCGATCCCGGACGATGCGGCCGACGATCTCGTGCGCCTCGCGGAACGGGACGCCGCGCGTGGCAAGGTGATCGGCCAGGTCGGTGGCCGCGAGCATGCCGCGCTCGGTGGCGAGGCGCATCGCGTCGCGATCGAACCGCAGGCCACCCACCACGAGCGCGAGCGCCTCGAGCGCCGGCGCCGCGGTCGCCGCGTCGTACAGCGGTGCACGCTGCTCCTGCAGGTCGCCGTCGTACGCGAGCGGAAGCCCCTTGAGCGTCGTCAGCAGCGCGACGAGGTCGCCGATGATGCGACCGGCACGGCCGCGCACGAGCTCCGCGACGTCAGGGTTCTTCTTCTGCGGCATGATGCTCGACCCGGTCGCATGCGCGTCGCTGAATGCGGCAAAGGAGAACTCCGCGCTCGTCCAGAGGACGAGCTCCTCCGCGAGCCGCGACGCGTGGACCGCGCTCAACGCCGCGACGAACGCGAGCTCGGCGACGAAGTCGCGGTCCGACACGGCGTCGATGCTGTTGCGGAAGGCACGTGGGAGTCCGAGCTCGTCGGCGACCGACGCCGGGTCGACCGGATAGGGCGAGCCCGCGAGCGCGGCCGCGCCCAGCGGCGACACCGCGGTCCGCTGCCGGGCGTCGGCGACGCGGGCGCGGTCGCGCCGCAGGGCCTCGACGTGCGCGAGGAGATGGTGCGCGAGGGACACCGGTTGCGCCCGCTGGAGATGCGTGTATCCGGGGAGGACGGTGTCGACTTCCTGCGCGGCGCGGGCAAGGAGAGCCTGTCCGAGCGCGCGAAGCGCCGCGTCGAGGGCATCGAGGGCGTCCAGCGTGAATAGGCGCAGGTCGAGCGCGACCTGGTCGTTCCGGCTGCGCGCGGTGTGCAGCTTGCCGGCTGTCGCGCCGAGGCGAACCGTGAGCACCTGCTCGACCGCGGAGTGCACGTCCTCCGCGTCGGCGGGCCACGGGAATGACCCGGCGCGCAGCTCGTCGGCGATCGCATCGAGCGCGGCCACGAGCGCCGTCGCGTCCGGCTGCGGGAGGATGCCCTGGCGTCCGAGCATGCGGGCGTGCGCGATGCTCCCCCGCACGTCGTGGAGGGCAATGCGCTTGTCGAGCTCGAGCGATGCGGTGAACGAGCGGATCCGCGGGTCGAGCGCGGTCGCGAACCGTCCCTTCCAGAGGTCGGTCATGTGCGCTTGCGCTTGGGGGTTCGGCGGCGCGGAGGCGCCTTCGGCGTCGGCTTTCCCGTCGCGACGTTCCGCGGGACCTGCAGCGTGGCCTCGGTGCCGGGGCCCCAGAGCGCCTGGATGCGCGACTGGTTCCGCAGCGGCAGGCCGAACACGCCGATGAATCCCTCGGCGGCGTTGTGGTCGAACGCATCGCCCTTGCCGTAGGTCGCGAGTGCGGTCGAGTACAGCGAATGCTCCGAGCGCCGGCCGACGACCACGGCGGTGCCGAGATGCAGCCGCACGCGGATCTCCCCGGTCACGAAGCGCTGGGTGCTGTGTACGTACGCCGCGAGATCCTGGTGGTGGGCCGAGAACCAGAGCCCGTTGTAGATGAGATCGGCGTACTCGTCGGCCATCCGAGCCTTCGAGCGCAGCGACTCCTTCGAGAGGACCATGTCCTCGAGCGCCCGGTGCGCGAGGTGCAGGATGACCGCGGCCGGAGCTTCGTAGATCTCGCGTGACTTGATGCCGACGAGGCGGTTCTCGATCTGGTCGATACGTCCGACGCCATGCTTCCCGCCGAGGTCGTTCAGCTTCTCGATCAACCGGACGCCATCGACGGCGGCGCCGTCGAGCGTCACGGGAATGCCCTGCTCGAAACCGATGACGATCTCCCTCGCCATCTTTGGAGCCTCGTCCGGGTCCACGGTCCACTGGAAGACATCGCGCGGTGGCGCGCCCCAGGGATCCTCGAGCACGCCGGCCTCGATGGACCGGCCCCAGAGGTTCTCGTCGACGCTGTACGGGCTCTTCTTCGTGACCGGCACAGCGATCCCGCGGGCCGTCGCGTAGTCGATCTCTTCCTCCCGGCTCATGTTCATCCCGCCGCGCAGTGGCGCGATCACGGTGAGCTCGGGCGCGAGTGCGCCGACGGCGAGATCGAACCGCACCTGGTCGTTGCCCTTGCCCGTCGATCCGTGGGCCACGTAGCGCGCGCCCTCGGCACGGGCTGCGTCCACGAGCAGCTTCGCGAGCAGGGGCCGGCCGAGCGCGGTCGCGAGCGGATACCGGCCCTCGTAGAGGGCGCCGGCCTGGAGCGCCGGCCAGAGGAAGAACTTCACGAACGGCTCCCGCGCGTCGTGGACGATCGCCTTCACTGCACCGCTCTGGATCGCCTTGCGCTGGATCCCGGGCAGGTCCTTCACCGACCCGAGGTCGCCGGTGCAGGTCACGACCTCGAAGCCGTAGGTCTCGCGCAGCCACGCGACCGCGACCGAGGTGTCGAGCCCGCCTGAGTACGCGAGGACGATGCTTTCTTGGGAATGCCTTTTCACGCCGGCTTCCCGATGCCGTACTGCGCGAGACGCTTGTTGATCCCGCGGGCGCGGGCTGGATCCCGCGCCGCGACGAAGACCGTGTCGTCGCCGGCGATCGTCCCGACGACGTCGGAGAATCCGGAGGTGTCGAGCGCGATCGCAAGGGCGTTGGCTGTTCCGGGCGGCGTCCGCAAGATCACCATGTTGCCCGCGACAGCGCCCTGGACCGGATATTCCTCGCAGAACCGGCGGAGCCGCTCGATGCCGCCCGAAGCCGGGACGGTCGCCGGCGGCGCGTAGATGTGCGCGCCGTCGCGCGCGACCTTCACCAGGCCGAGCTCGACGATGTCGCGCGAGACGGTCGCCTGCGTCGCCGCGAACCCGGCGGCGCGCAACGAGCGCACGACGTCCTGCTGGGTCGCGAGCCGCTTCTCGGTGACGAGGCGCAGCAGCGTGTGCTGGCGCTGCTGCTTGCGTACGTTGAGCTCGTTCACGCCGCCGCCTCGAACACCGTGCCGGCCTGCTCGCCGCCGAGCAGCGCCTCGACGGCATCGATGTCCCGAGCTGACACGATGGCCGCCCGGCAGCCTGCCTGGGCCGCGACGAGGCAGGCCTCGACCTTGGGGAGCATCCCGCCTTCGATCGTCCCGTCGTCGACCAGCGCCTTGGCGCGATCGCGATCGAGCGATGCGATCACGCGACCGTCCTTCCCGCGCACGCCGGGGACGTCCGTGACGAACGCGAGCAGCCGCGCGGCGATCGCGGCCGCGATGGCGCCGGCCGCGGTGTCGCCGTTCACGTTCAGGATCGCGCCATCCGCGTCGAGAGCCGCGGGCGCGACGACCGGCACGCGCAGCGCCGCAAGCAGCTCCTCGAGGAGCGAGCTGTCGACCATGGCCACCCGACCGACGAGGCCGAGCGCCGGATCCAGGCACTCGGCTCGCAGCATCCCGCCGTCGATCCCTGACACGCCGGTCGCCGGGACGCCCTTCGCGATCAGTCGCGCGACGAGGGTCTTGTTCACGAGGCCGGCGAGCACGGCGAGCGCCACGTCGCGTGTCGGCTCGTCGGTGACGCGAAGGCCCCGCTCGAATTTCGTCTCGAGCCCGAGCCTCGTGGCCCACTCGCCGACGAGCGGTCCGCCGCCGTGCACGACCACGAGCGGCCGGCCGGCGTCGTTGAGCGAAGCGATCAGGTCGAGCGCCGCCTCATCTTCGCGCGCGACGCTGCCGCCGATCTTCAGAACGACTGCCTCGCGACTGCGCGAGGCGGTCGGGGAGGACCGGGCCTCTCTAGGTGGTGTAGTCGGCATTGATCCTCACGTATTCCGCCGAGAGATCGGTACCCCAGGCCCGAGCCGTCGCGTCGCCGAGCCCGAGCTCGAGCGCGACCTCGATGTCCGGGCGCTCGAAGACCGCGCGCACGGCCGCCGGGTCGAACGGCCGAGGTGCGCCGCGCTCGAAGACCGCGATACCGCCGATCCGGATCGACGCCCTGGCCGCGTCGACCTTCGCGCCCGAGCGTCCGGCGGCCGCGAGGATGCGGCCCCAGTTCGGATCGGCGCCGTGGATCGCGGTCTTCACCAGATTCGACGTCGTCACGGTGCGGGCCGCAAGGCGCGCGTCGCTCTCGGACGCCGCGCCGGTGACGCGGACCTCGAACACCTTCGTCACGCCCTCGCCGTCGGCGACGATCGCGCGCGCGAGGTCGAGGCACACGGCGGTCAGCGCGTCGAGGAAGGCCGGCCCGTCGATCGTGCCGACGCGCACGCCCGAAGCGCCGTTCGCGAGAACGAGCAGGGTGTCGTTGGTGCTCGTGTCGCCGTCGACGGAGATCGCGTTGAAGCTGTCGTCCGCCGCTGAACGGAGCATCGGCCGGAGCGCCGCACTGTCGATGAGCGCATCGGTCGTGACGAACGCGAGCATCGTCGCCATGTTCGGGTGGATCATGCCGGCGCCCTTGGCCATCCCACCGATCCGGACGGCGCCGCCGGACAGGGTCAGCTCGCGCTGCGCCAGCTTCGGCCGTGTGTCGGTCGTCATGATGGCGCGCGAGGCGTCATCCCAGCCGGCTTCCGACAGCGCGATCCGTCCGATCGCCGGACCGATCCGGTCCATCGGCATGGGCACGCCGATGACGCCGGTGCTCGCGATCGCGACGTCGTGCGGGTCGACCTGCAGCAGCTCGCCGGCGGCGTTCGCCATCGCGACGGCGTCGCGCTCGCCCTGCGGGCCGGTGCACGCGTTCGCGTTGCCGGAGTTCACGACGATCCCGCGCAGGTGGCCCCGGGCCACATGTTTCTTCGTCACGATGCAGGGCGCGGCGATCACCTGGTTCGTCGTGAACACGCCCGCCGCGTGGCAGTGCTCGGCGGTGGACGCGACGACCGCGACGTCCAGGCGCGTCGTGCCCTCGTGCTTCACGCCCGCGGCAACCGCGCCGGCGACGAAGCCGCGCGCGTAGGTCACGCCCTGGCCCGCGCTCACGGCCACAGCGGCATCGCCTCGAGGCCCTGCGTCTCCGGCAGGCCGCACATGACGTTGAAGTTCTGCACCGCTTGTCCGGACGCGCCTTTCACCAGGTTGTCCAGGACACCGACCGCGATGAGCCGGCGATTCTCCTCGTCGACGACGGCATGCACCAGGCACCAGTTGCTGCCGAGGGTCGCCTTCGTCGGCGGGAACGACGCCGTCACGCGGACGAACGCCTCGTTCGCGTAGCGCGTCGCATACGCCTCGCTGACCTGCGCCGCGGTGACGCCGTCGCGCAGCGGCGCGTAGCAGGTGGCGATGAGGCCGCGCGTCATCGGGATCAGGTGTGGCGCGAACGTGAGCCGCGGGCGGTCACCAAGGGCCGCGAGCTCCTGCGCGATCTCCGGCTGGTGGCGGTGCTTCGGCACGCCGTACGCGCGTACGCTCTCGTCGACGGTCCCGTAGAGGTACGCGTCGTCGACGACGTGGCCCGCGCCCGACACGCCGGACTTGGCATCCACGATGATGTCGGGCCCAATGAGCTTCGCCGCCGCCGCCGGCGCGAGCGCGAGGATGGACGCCGTCGGGTAGCAGCCGGGGTTCGCGACGATGCGCGCCTTCGGGAGCGCGGCGCGCGCGAGCTCGGTCAGGCCGTAGACAGACTCGGCGAGGAGCTCGGGCGCGGGATGCGTGTACCCGTACCACTTCGTGTAGGCACCGGGATCCTTGAGCCGGAAGTCGCTGCCGATGTCGACGATCCGGCGGCCGTCGTCGAGCCACTGCGGAGCGAGCTTTGCCGCCTCACCCGCCGGGAGCGCGGTGAACACGATCTCCGCATCGCCGACGTCGCTGCCGATGCGGAGCGAGTCGGGGGCGTCGTGCAGGTGCGGCAGCGCCGCCCGGAGCGGCTCGCCCTGGTGGCTGCGCGCGACGGCGGCGACGATGCGCGCGCCGGGGTGGCGCAGCAGCAGCCGCGCGAGCTCGCCGCCGGCGTAGCCGGTCGCCCCGACAATCGCGACCCGAGTGGGCACGGCAAGATTATGCACGACCGTGCATAGTTATGCAATGTCAAGCGACCGCGAACACCTGCTTCGGTTCCGGCACGCCCTTGAGCACGTGCGTGCCGCGGTCGACGAAGACGAATCCGGCGCCGCCCACCAGGTCCTTCACCGTGCTGGACACAAGAACCTCGCCGGGCCCTGCCAGCGCAGAGACCCGGGCTGTGATGTGCACCGCCATGCCCCGCACTCCCGTGCCAGCCAGCTCGACCTCTCCCGTGTGCACGCCGGCGCGGGTCTCGAGACCGATCGTTCGATCCTCGGTCAGAAGCGATCGGGCCCACGAGATGGCGCGCGCGGGGCCGTCGAATCGCGCGAGGATGCCATCGCCCGCGCGGTCGACCTCGACACCGGCATACGTTTCAAGCCGTCGGGTCGCGAGCTCGTAGTGCCGGTCGAGCACGTCTCGCCATGCCTGGTCGCCGATCCTGGCGATGAGCTCCGTCGATCCGACGATGTCGGCCGAGACGAGCGTGGCCAGGAACCGGTCGGTGCGAATCCTCGATGTCGTCCCGGTCACGAATTGTTCGACCGCGGCTACCCACTCCTCCCAACCGCTGTCGACGAACAAGTGACCGACGCCTCGAACGACCTTGACGCGCGCGTTCGGGATCTTCGCGGCCCATTCGCGCACAGCGTCGACGGGCGCGACCGGATCGTCCTCACGCACGATGACGAGCGTCGGCACCCCGATCGTGGGCAGCAGGGACCGGACATCGAGAAGGTCGTTCATCTGCTCCAGCGCGTGCCGGGCGGCGGGGGAGCCACCAGAGCGGCTTGATCGCGTATTCCAGTCCCGGAACGCGGCATCGTTCCACAGCTCCGGTCCTGCCCAGCGGCGCCAGAGCGGTTCGGTGTCGTAGTCGAGCTCATAGCCCTGCTCGGCGTAGCGTCGCCAGAACTCGTCGACCGCTTCGGCTTTCCGGCCCCAGGGCCAGTCTGGCGCCCAGGACCACCGCGGCATGGTGCCGTGAAGTATCAGTGACCGCGTCCGCCCGGGATACGTGGCCGCGAAAAGCATCGCCATCGATCCGCCTTCGGAGAACCCCAGCAGGTGCGCGCGCTCGCTCCCGCATGCGTCCATGACCGCGCGGATGTCGTCGATGCGCTCCTCGAGGGTGGCCAGATGGTCCGGCCGATCGGACAGCCCCGTGCCGCGCTTGTCGAAGATGATGAACCGCGTGAACGTGGCGAGCCGCTCGAACACGCGGACGAAGCGCGGCTGCTCCCAGAACAGATCGATGCTCGACGCCGCGCCGGCCGCCCAGACGAGGTCGACGGGTCCGTCACCCGTGATCTGATACGCGATCTGGAGATCGCCGCTCCTCGCGAAGTGGACCGGCGGAGCCATCCGCTTAGGGG
Source organism: Candidatus Limnocylindria bacterium (assembly GCA_036564585.1). GTDB lineage: Bacteria > Chloroflexota > Limnocylindria > P2-11E > P2-11E > UBA4735. The sequence continues at coordinate 8,705 of DATCOR010000204.1, forward strand.
AAAATGCCGCGCTGCTCGATCGCCTTCGCGACCCGCTCGACGGCGAGGATGAATGCGGCCTCGCGATAGCTCGAGTCGTAGGCCTTCGCCTTCGCGAGAACGGACTCCATCGCCCGGCGCATGTAGATCTCAAGGCGCCGCTCGACCTCGTCGAGCTCCCAGTAGAACTGGGCGCGGCTCTGCACCCACTCGAAGTACGACACGACCACGCCGCCCGCGTTCGCGAGGATGTCTGGCACGATGGTGATCCCCTGTTGGGTGAGCATCCGGTCGGCCTCGGCGGTCACCGGTCCGTTCGCGCCTTCGACGATGATCTTCGCGCGGACGCTCGAGGCGTTGTCCGCCGTGATCTGCGCCTCGAGGGCGGCGGGGATGAGGACGTCGGCGTCCATCGCGAGCAGTTCGCCGTTGGTGATGCGCGCCGCGCCGGCCAGTCCCTCGAGCGTGCGCTGCGGGTTCCGTTTCGCGTGCTCCATCGCGGCTCGCACATCGACGCCGCCGGGGACCGCGTAGCCGCCGGTCACATCGGAGACCCCAACGATCCGGCAGCCGGCCTGCGCGAGTGCGAGCGCGGCGAAGCTGCCGACGTTGCCGAAGCCCTGAACGGCGACCCGCGTGCCCTCGATCGGCTTCCCCATCTTGCGCAGCAGCTCCAGCGTCACGAACGCCACGCCCCGGCCGGTGGCCTCGTGCCGCCCGCGCGATCCGCCGAGATCGACCGGCTTGCCGGTGACGACCTCGGGCGAGTGCTTGCCGGTCATCATCGTGACCGTGTCGACGATCCAGGCCATGGTCTGGGCGTCGGTGTTCACATCCGGCGCGGGGATGTCCTGCTCCGGACCGATGATCGGCAGGATCGCGACGGTGTAGCGCTTCGTGAGCCGCTCGAGCTCGCGCTTGCTGTACTTGCGCGGGTCGATGGCCACGCCACCCTTCGCGCCGCCGAGCGGCAGGGCCGTGACGGCGCACTTCCAGGTCATGAGCATCGCGAGCCCGGACACTTCTTCGAGGCTCACCGAGGGATGGAACCGGATGCCACCCTTCCCGGGGCCGCGGCCGGTGGAGTGCTGCACCCGGTAGCCGGTGAACACCTCGAGGCTGCCATCGTCCATCATCACCGGGACCGACACGATCAGCGCGCGCTCGTTCGAGCGCAGGAAGCGATGCATCCCTGGGTCGAGGCCGAGCGCCTTCGCGGCCGAGTCGAGCTGGTGGAGCGCGCCGGCAAGGAGCTCCTCACCGGGGTTCGTCGGGCCGGGCATCTTGAGCGCGCTCACCGCTCGAATACCTTCTCGACCTCGATCGTCGGCGGCGCGATGACGTAGCCCAGCTTGGCGTTGATGCCGCGCATGGGCGCGTTGGCCTCGTCGTTGGTCGTGCCGAACAGCTTGATGCCGCGCGCCTGCAGCCGGTCCAGGATCGCGAGCTTCATCGCGAGCGCGATGCCCTTGCCGCGCTCCATGCGATCGACCCCCGTGTACACGGTGTAGGCGACGCCCTCGGGATCGATGATCGTGATCGACGTGCCCACCACCCGGCCCTCGCGCATCGCGACGACGGACGAGTCACGGGCGAACGTGTCGTTCTCGAAGTACACCTCGCGCACCGCTTCGAACGGCGGTGGCGGAGGGAGCGGCTCCGGCCGTGGGATGTCCATCTGGGTCGTCGAGAGGGATTCGTACGTCGAGCGCTGGAACGCGACCTTGTCGGGTGCCTCGGCCTCGAGGGTGTCGTAACGATCGACCCGGACTCCGGCGCGCGAGGCGATCTTCTTGGGGTCTTCGAACCGCGACGCGTCGAACCTGTCCACGTCGAGGTACGAATCGAAGCGCCGGTGGAACTCGCGGTAGCCGTGCGTGGAGGCGAACCGAAGGCCATCTGGCTCCTCGCCGCGGACCGCACCTTGCAGCTTCGGCGCACCTTTCGCCCTGACGTGATCCTCGAGGCGCGCGACCATCTGCGTGCCGAGGCCGCGACCCCGCACGTCTGGAGCGACGCGGATGTTGGCGCGCCAGCGGTTCTGGCCGCCGCCCATCAGGCCTCCGTCGGACGCGCTCGCGGCCGCCACGACGGCGCCGGCTGAGTCTTCCGCAAGGAGCAGGAGCCGGTTGGGCTCGGGATTCGCGTCTTCGAACCGGCGCGCGAGCTCGACGGTCTGCGACCGCCCCGGGCGCGAATAGCGGTTCTGGAACTCGACGAGCCGCTCGAGGTCCGATGGCGTGCCCTCGCGGACCGACAGCCCGGCGATCACGCGACGAGTTTATGCGCGCTTTAGGCGATGAGCTTGAATCGGCGCGCGAGCGGAGCGAGGGACCGGCCGATCATGAACACGAGCAGCACCGCGACGAGGAGCAGCGTGATCAGCAGCTGCGATTCCGGGAATCGCGGGTGCAGGAAGAGATCGCCTCCGGTCGCCAGGTCGACGGCGACGATCAACGGGACGGCGATGGCAGTCGCCACGAGCGCGCGGCGGAAGGTCCGCGGCGACGCAAGATCGGTCCGCGCGATCAGCAGGGAGCCGCTCTGCCGCACGATGTAGTGGGCACAGATGAGCGTCGCGATGAACGGCAGGAACACTTCCAGGTATCGCCCGGCTGCTTCTTCCATCCCCTCAAGCCCTTCATGAAAGACCCGCCAGAAACCGCCCGCCTCAAGTTTACCGGGCTTGTGCCTGCGCGAAGTCGTACAGCGCCCGCTCGGTGCCCCCGATCAGGTCTCGGCCTCGTGTCGAAATGGTCGAGCCGTCCGAGAGCACGAGCTGCACGTCGAAGCCCTCGACGCGCTCGCCGAGCCCGACGGGCACCGAAGTCACGTCGGCCAGCTGCGTCCACGAACGTTCCTGCGAGATGAACGGCAGCCCCGACGCATCGTGGATCCCCTGCGGATCGAGCGTCGTGCGAGCGAACACCGCCGGCAGGAGCGTCACGAGCGCCACGACGGCCACAAGTCCGGCCCGGCCCGGCCACAGCATCAGCCAGGCGCCGGTCCGCCGAGCGGCCGACTCGAAGCGCTGGGAGTTGCGATGCCACCCGCGCAGGGTGCCGCGGGCCCACGCTTCCAGCGACGGCCCGAGGGCGAGCCTGCCGGCAGCCGAGGCAAGCGCGATCGCCGACGCGAAGGCTGCGACGATCACGCGCGGGTCGAATGAGGCGACGCGCGGCAGGATGGCGAACGTTCCCTGCGGGACGCCCTGCATGTGCGCGGCGAGCACGACGATCATCGGGATCGCCGCGCCGAGCATGATGGCCGCGACCAGAGCGAATGCGCCGACCACGATGGGCACCACCGGATCGTCCGCGTCGGCGAATGTCTCGACGGTCTTGTCGTTCCCGAGGGCCAGCTCGTGCAACGCGCCGGTGGGCTCGAGCTCGCCCGCGCGGCCCTCCTCGAGCACGCGCGCGAACAGCGGCGCGAGGCCGGGCTCGCTGACCCCGTCGGGCGCGACCGCCAGATCGATCTCGCCGCTGGGCGACACGATCGTGATGCGATCGCCCTTGACGGTGATCGAGCGCAGGTCCGGCCACGGGATGAACCGCTCGAGCGCGCCGCTGATGTGCACGCCCGAGCCGTCCACTTCGCAGAGCGCGTCGCGATCGCGCCATCCCTCCCGGACGCCGATCGTCTGGCGGACCGCCGGGACCTGATGCACCGCCGGCTCGGGCTTCGCCGGCGCGAGCGTGAATGGCTTGGGTGTGACAGGCGGCGGAGCGGGAGCGACGCGCGGAGCTGACGTGACCGGCGCGGGCATGGTTCGCACGGCCGGCGGCGGAACCGGGCGCGCGGCCGGGGCTGCGACGGGCCGTGCGACCTTCGGC
>DATCOR010000223.1:0-7847 GCA_036564585.1 Candidatus Limnocylindria bacterium
GCGGTTCGCGTAGAAGTCGAGGACCTCGGGCGCGTCTGCCGGAAGGCGGAAGCCGTGCGCGGTGGCCCACTCGCCGACGGCCGCGCCGCCGCCCTTGAGGACGGTGATGTCGAGCGCGTCGATCTTCGTTTCGAGCAGGACCTGAACCGCGTCATCGCGGGCCGCAGCGCTGAACGCCAGCGGAGCAGCGGCCTTGATCGGCTGCGTCTCGCGGATGAGTCGCTGAAGGGTCCATGAGCCACCCTTCTCGACGTTCGAGGGAACACCGGGCAGCGGGGTGAGCGAGCCGAACTTGCCGCCACCGCCCGCGAACTGGAAGGCGGTCACGTAGTGCTCGACGCCGTCGTGGTATCCGACGAAGGTCGTCGTCCGCAGGAGGTTCACCGCGCCGTTCGGGCCGATGAGCCCGCCACAGGCGAACGCGGGGACCGCGAGGGTGAGCATCGAGAGCGCGAGTCCGAGCGCGAACACAAGCGACCGCGGCATCGCTGCCTCCTTCACCGGAAGACCGGTGCTGGGGAGGTAGACGCCGGCGCACGTCCGCCGGTTCCCTAGCTGAAGCGGGCGGTCACCATCGTGACCAGGATGAGCGCGCCCAAGGCCAGCTGGGCGTAGCCGAGGCGCTGGATCCGCTCGCGGAGCGCGACGACCCGCTTGCCGGCGGCGTCGTCGCCGGTCGCGGCGATCGGCGCGGTCGCGAGGAGCCCGTCGATCGCGGACTTGAGCGGCCCGCGCAGGAGGCCGTACGCGATGAACGCCATCAGCGCGCCGGCGACGATCGCGATCGACCAGCGCGTGGCGAACGTGAGCAGCTCCCGGTTGTGCGGATTGACGAAGAGCTGGAGGATGCCGGTCGCGATCGTGACCTCCGCCACCCGGATGATGTACCGCAGCTGCCGCGGCCCGATGGCGGCGAGGGCCGGACCGCGCGCGGGCATCGGCATCTCGGCGAGCGCCGGGAGCTGGACGAGGATCGTGTAGAAGCCGCCGCCGACCCAGAGCACGCCGCTCAGGACGTGCGCCCACTGCACGATGATCCTGCCCAGATCCTCCACGACCCCCGATAATCTAGTCATGGCTCGAGTCGATTACTACGCGGTCCTCGGGGTCACGCGCGAATCGTCGGAAGACGAGATCCGCAGCGCGTATCGCAAGCTCGCGCGCCAGTACCACCCCGACGTGAACACGGCGGACGAAGCGTCCGTGCGCTTCCGCGAGGTGACCGAGGCCTACGAGGTCCTGGCCGACCCGCAGCGACGCCAGCGCTACGACATGTTCGGCAGCACCGACGGCGCGGTCGGCTTCGGCATCGACGATCTCTTCAACACGTTCTTCGGCGGCGAGATGCGCCGGCGCGAGCGCGGCCCGATGCGCGGCGCGGACCTCCGGATGCAGCTCGAGATCGAGCTCATCGACGCGGTCCGCGGCGGCGACCGCGGCATCAAGGTCCCGCGGCTCGAGCAGTGCGAGCGCTGCGGTGGCGACGGCGCCGAGCCGGGCTCGACCGTCACGACGTGCGAGCAATGCGGCGGCCGCGGCGAGGTGCGTCAGGTCCAGCAATCGGTGTTCGGCCGGTTCGTCAACGTCTCGACCTGCCCGCGCTGCGGCGGGGCGGGGAAGACCGTCGACAAGGTGTGCGCGCGCTGCCGCGGCGAGGGCCGCGAGCGCAAGGAGCGCGACATCAATCTCACGATCCCGGCCGGCATCGACGACGGCCAGCAGCTCCGCGTCGCCGGCGAGGGCGAGGCCGGGATGCGCGGCGGCCCGTCGGGCGACCTGTATGTCCTCATCCGGTTGAAGGAGCACCCGCGGTTCAAGCGCGAGGGCGACGACCTCGTCCATGTCCTTCGGATCTCGCCCGCGCAGGCCGCGCTCGGCGACGAGCTCGAGGTGCCGACCATCGAAGGCCAGCATGCGTCGGTGCGGGTTCCCGCCGGCGCGCAGCACGGCCAGGCCGTCCGGCTGAAGGGAAAGGGCGTGCCGCACCTCGGCACGAGTGGCCGCGGCGATCAGCTCGTCTATCTCGACGTCGTGATCCCGCGCACGCTGACGAAGGATCAGAAGACGCTCTATCAGAAGCTCCACGCCGCCTCGGGCGCGCCCGAGCAGTCCGACCTCGATCGCGGCGTGTTCGACCGGATCAAAGACGCCCTCATCTAGCGCTGCTGACACCGAGCCCATTCGCTGGCTCGAGGTCGCGGTCCCAGCGCACGCGGAGGCCGTCGAGGCGGTGAGCGAGATCCTCGGTCGCGTCGGCTACAACGGCGTCGCGGTCGAGGAGCCGCTCCAGCCCGGTGCGCTCCATATCGTGAAGGCGTATCTGGTCCACGACCGCATCGCGCGCATCCGCGTGCGCCGCGTCCGGGACGCGCTTGGCCACCTCCAGGCGTTCGGCCTCGGGCCGATCGGCGACCTCGCCGTCCGCGAGATCAAGGAGGAGGCGTGGCTCGAGACCTGGAAGGCGTCGTTCAAGCCCATTCGGATCGGCGCGTTCCTGGTGCGGCCCACGTGGTCCGACGCCGATCCCGGTGATGCCGTCGTGCTGTCGCTCGATCCGGGCATGGCCTTCGGCACGGGGCTGCATCCCACCACGCAGGCGTGCCTCCGCGCGCTGTCGCGGATCGACGTGAGCGGGACGCGCGTCGCCGACGTCGGGACCGGCTCGGCGATCCTCGCGATCGCCTGCGCGAAGCGCGGCGCGCGTGCGGTCGTCGCGCGCGACATCGACGAGGTCGCGGTGAAGGAAGCGCGGGAGAACGTCGACCGGAACGGCATGGCGATCGACCTCGCCGTCGGGACCGCCGCGGATCTCGCCGGCGCATTCGACCTCATCCTCGCGAATATCGTCGCCGCCGTGCTGCAAAAGATCGCCGGTGATCTGGCCGCGCATCTCGCCCCGGAAGGCCGTCTGGTGATCGCCGGGATCATCGCGACCGAGGAGGACGAGACAGTTTCCGCGTTCACGACGCACGGCCTCCACCCGGTCGCTCGCGATCAGGACGGCGACTGGGTCTCGCTCGAGCTGACGCGCTAGAACAAGGCAGATGCATCGCTTCTTCGTCGACACCGCGCCGGCCGAGCGCGCCTTCCTGACAGGCGAGCAGGCGCGGCAGATCGCGACGGTGCTCCGCCTGAAGCCGGGCGAGCGCATCGTCCTCGTCGCCGACCTCGTCGACCACGAGGTCGAGCTGCAGGCGGTCGCACCGGCGCAGGTCACCGGAAGGGTGGTCGCGCGCCGGTCGGTCGCGACCGAGCTGCCGTTCCGGCTCACGCTCGCGGTGCCGATCCTCAAGGGCGACCGAAGCGAGGAGATCATCGAGGCGACAAGTCAGCTCGGTGTCTCGCGGTTCGTGCCGTTCATCTCGACGCGCTCCGTGGTGCGCGAGCTGTCGCCGGCGAAGCGTGAGCGCTGGCAGAAGATCGCCCGCGAGGCCGCCGAGACGTCGCATCGCGGCGCGATCCCGCGCGTCGACGAGCTCGTGCCGTGGGGTGCGCTGTTCGTCCATCTCGATGGCCGCGTGGTGGTGTGCTGGGAGGAGGCGACCGGACCGCGCGTCGTCGAGGCGTCGCGGAACGGCGACGTCTCCATCGTCACAGGTCCGGAGGGCGGTCTGTCGACGGAGGAGATCGACGCCGCCCGCAGCCACGAGGCCGCGATCGCGTCGCTCGGGACGCGGATCCTGCGGGCGGAGACGGCGGCGATCGCCGCGGTCGCGATGCTCGTCGGCGCGCGGGGCGGCTAGATCCCGACCACGCCGCGCTGCTGAAGCTCGGTGCGGTCGAACAGCGCGCGGTTCGCGAGGACGCGTGCGGGCGGCGCGCCCGTCGCGAGGTCCTGACCGAGCCCGGCCGTGATGCGGCGCACGAGGATGAGCGCCAGGACCACGAGTCCGGCCTGGACCACCGGTGTCGTGCCCTCCTGCTCCCAGATGACCGCCGGGAACACCGCGAACGAGAGCAGCGAGGCGAGCGGGAGCACGCGGCTCGGCCGCGGCCGGACCGCCAGGCGCATCGCGATGGCCGCGAGCACCGGCAGCATCATGATCACGAACGCGACCGGGTCCAGCGCGAGCGCGAAGCCCCAGCCCGCGGAGTTCGCGCGACCACCGTCCAAGCCGTGGAAGACCGGCCACATCTGGCCGACGATCGCCGCGATCCCGCAGGCGAGCTGCACGTCGAGCGGGAGCCCGACGGCCCGCGCGACGACGACCGCGACGAAGCCCTTCGCGGCATCGAGCAGCCCGCCGACGATCGCCTCAGCCGGGCCGACGCTTTTCCAGAGGTTGCTCCCGCCCAGCTTCCGCGAGCCGACCGCCCGCAGATCGACGCCCCGGGCCCGGGCGACCCAGTACGGAAAGGAGACGGAGCCGGCCAGGTACGACAGCAGGACGGCGACGGCAGCCACGCCGGTCATTCTGCGGGCTTGAAAGATGTGCGCATCTTTACCAACGGGCCTCGTCCGGACCACGTATCATCGGTGAGTCGGCGGCCCCTTTGGGCACGCCGGCATCGTCTTGTATGACCGAAAGCGGGGTGACCCTAAAACACGACATGTCGGAAGTGATCATCGGCGAAGGCGAGTCGTTCGAGGCCGCCCTGCGCCGGTTCAACAAGAAGATCCAGCAAGCGGGGATCCTCGCTGAGGCCCGCCGGCGCGAGTACTACGAGCGCCCGGCAGCCCGACGCAAGCGGAAGGAAGCGAAGCGTCGCAAGCGCTGAGGCCCCCCAGCGACCAAAGCTGAAAGCCCGGCTCGAGCAGGACCTTCGTGACGCCATGAAGGCGCATGACGACGCGCGCCGCGACACGGTGCGGTTCGCGCTCGCGGCGATCCAGAACGAATCCGTCGCGAAGCGCGGCGAGCTCGACGACGCGGCCGTCGAGGCCGTGCTCCGCAAGCAGAACAAGATGCGCCGCGAGTCGATCGAGGCGTTCACCAAGGGCGGGCGCGCGGAGCTCGCCGCGAAAGAGACGAAGGAGCTCGAGATCCTCGAGTCGTATCTGCCGAAGCAGCTTGACGAGGCGGCGGTGCGAGCCGCGGCCCAGCGGGTGATCGCGGAGACCGCCGCGACCGGCCCGAAGGAGCAGGGCAAGGTCATGCAGAAGCTCATGCCGGAGCTCAAAGGGCAGGCCGACGGCGGGATGGTCTCGCGCGTCGTGAGCGAGCTGCTCAAGCCCAAGGTGTAAGTGGCGCAGGCGCAGCAGATCACGATCCTCATTCCCGATCCGGACGAGATGATGTTCGTCGCCGGCCAGAACGAGGCGAACATCGACCGCATCGAGCGCGAGTTCGGCGTCAAGATCGTCGCGCGCGGGGCGGAGCTTCGGATCAGCGGCGATCCGTCGTCGGTCGCGCGGGTCGGCGACCTCGTCGGCGCGATGCGCTCGCTGTCCGGTCGCGATGACAACCTCCGCAAGCCGGCGCTCGAGCGGCTCATCGGCACCGCCAAGGAGGCTCCCGTCGCGACGCCGCAGCAGATCCGCGAGCACGTCGCGACGACGGTCACCGGCAAGCGGATCGCCCCGCAGTCGGAGAACCAGCGCCGCTATGTCGAGGCGATGCGCGCTCGCGATCTGGTCTTCGCGACAGGTCCGGCCGGAACGGGCAAGTCATTCTTGGCTGTTGCGATGGGCGTGAACGCGCTCCGCGAGCGCAAGGTCACGCGGCTGATCTTGACGCGACCCGCCGTCGAAGCAGGCGAGCGGCTCGGGTTCCTGCCAGGAGATCTGGCCGAAAAGATCGATCCATACCTCCGGCCGCTGTACGACGCGCTCTACGAACTGATGCCCGCGGAGCGCATGGTCCGCGCTCAGGAGCGTGGTGAGATCGAGGTCGCGCCATTGGCCTTCATGCGCGGAAGGACTCTGAATGAGGCGTTCATCATCCTCGACGAGGCCCAGAACACGACGCCCGCGCAGATGAAGATGTTCCTCACGCGGCTCGGTTACGGATCACAGGTCGTCGTCACCGGCGACGTCACGCAGATCGACCTTGCCGATGGGCAAAAGTCCGGAATGGTCATGGCACGCGAGATTCTGCGTGATGTCGAAGGCGTTGGATTCGTTGACTTCGACGACAAGGACGTGGTCCGCCATGAGCTCGTTGCGCGGATCGTGCGGGCGTACGATCGGTACGAGAGGAAGCCCGAATGATCCGGTTCGCGCCGAGGACCCGATCGATCGCGGAGATCCGCGCGCTCATTCGAGCCGATCCGCGCGTGCGCCTCGCCGCCTTCGTCATTGCCACCGGCCTCCTGAGCGCGGTCGCGCTCCTCTTTGCTCCACCTGCGGTCGTCTCATACGGGCAGGCCGGGGTCGTTGCCGATCGCGAGGTCCGCGCTCCGCACTCGACCGCGTTCACCTCCGAGACGCTGTCCCAGGCCGAGCGGGACAGGGCCGCGGCCGCGGTCCAGCGTGTGTACGTCGCCGATCCCGCGGTGAACGTGACCGCGAGCTCGCATCTCCAGGCGGCGCTCACCGGCATCGCGCGCATCCGCAACGACGCGACCCAGGCGCGCGACCAGCGGATCGCGGCCCTCACCAAGCTCACCGAGGTCGCGCTCAGCGCGCCGCTCGCGACCGACGCGCTGGACATGACCGCCGCGGAGTGGGACCAGCTCACCCGCGACCTCGATCCGGCGCTCAAGACCCTCTATGGCCAGGGCATCCGCCCGGAGCAGCTCGACACCGCGCGCACCGACTCGGTCCCGAAGGCCCTTCCGCCGGCATGGACCGATCGCCAGAAGCGCATCGGCGGTGAGCTCCTCAAGCAGAGCCTGCAGGCGAATCTCGTGTTCGACGCGAACGCGACCGCCGCGGCCCAACAGTCGGCGCGCAACGACGTCGCGCCGGTCCAGGTGCAGGTGACCGCGGGCGAGGTCGTCGTCCGCGAGGGACAGGTCGTCACCGATCAGGATCTCGAGAAGCTCCGCGCGCTCGGGCTCGTGAATCCCGGCATCGACTGGAAGAGCGCGGTCGGTCTGCTCAGCTGGGCGCTCATCATCGCCGGTGTCCTCGGGTTGTTCGTCGAGCGCTACGCGGAGGAGGCGTGGGCGGATGACCGGAAGCTCATGGTCGTCGGCCTCGCGCTCCTCGCGCTCACCGCCGCCGGCCGCGCGCTCATTCCCGGCCACACCGTCGCCGTGTACTTCGTCCCGTTCGCGGCGGTCGCGATGATGCTCACAGTCCTGGTCGGCGGCCGCACCGCGCTCGCGACGCAGATCGCCGGCGCGCTGCACATCGGGATCATGTCGGGACAGGTCGAGCTCGTCGCGTACGTGCTCGTGCCCGCACTCCTTGGCATGGCCGCGGTCCGTCGCGCGACCACCGCGCGCGAATTCGTCGAGGCGGCGCTTTACGTCACGCTTGGGGACCTCGGCGTCATCGGCACCTTCCTGCTCGTCGGCCGATCCGCCGACACGCTCGGCGCGCTCCAGCTGGCCGCGGCCGCGCTCATCAGCGGCATCGCCTCAGGCGTGCTCGCGTTCGGCGCGATCGTCATGCTCGGCCACCTGTTCCGGATCACGACCGTGTTCGAGCTGCGCGAGCTCGCGGATCCGAACCATCCGTTGCTCCGCCAGCTGCTGCTGCGGACGCCCGGCACGTATCACCACTCGCTCCTCGTCGCGAACCTCGCGGAGCGCGCGGCCGAGGTCATCGGCGCGGATCCGCTCGTCGCCCGGGTGGGCGCGTACTACCACGACATCGGGAAGATGCGGAACCCGCTTGCGTTCATCGAGAACCAGACCGGAACGAACCCGCACGACGACCTCGATCCCGCGGTGTCCGCGAGCATCGTGTCGGCGCACGTGCGTGACGGCCTGGCGCTCGCCGATCGCTACCGGCTGCC
>DATCOR010000224.1:0-2331 GCA_036564585.1 Candidatus Limnocylindria bacterium
CGCGAGTGGCGTGCCCGGCGTCGCGAGGACCGCCCTCAGCGCGAACGCCATCGGGATCGCGATGACGAGCCACAGCCATGACTCGCGGAACCGCTGCTCCTCACGGAAATACGTCACCGGCCCGAACGCTAGCATCGCCGAGTGGCCACCAAACCCGCCGTCACGATCCCCGCGGGCCTGCCGCCCGACGACCTGGTGATCGAGGACCTCACCGTCGGCACGGGCGCTGAAGCGACGTCGGGCAAGACCGTCGACGTGCACTACGTCGGGGTCGGCTGGTCGACCCAGAACCAGTTCGACGCATCCTGGGATCGGGGTGGCACGTTCTCGTTCCCGCTCGGCGCGGGCCGCGTGATCAAGGGCTGGGATCAGGGCGTCGCCGGGATGAAGGTCGGTGGGCGACGCCGGCTCACGATCCCCGCGAAGCTCGGGTACGGCGATCGCGGCGCGGGCCGCGATATCAAGCCGGGCGAGACGCTCGTCTTCGTCGTCGATCTGGTGAACGTCAAGTAGGACTCGGACCCTTGGTCCTGCGGCCTGCTGCTACGCAGTAGCCCGGACGCAGCTCCGCATCGCGAGGCGCACGCACTCGGCGTCGTTCTTCTTCGCCGCCACCACCCGCACGACCGCGACATCCAGCCCCGCGGTGAGCGCTTCGAACCCGGCAGCGGCGTCTTCTGGCCGGCCCCACCAGCCGACGCGCGCGAGGATCTCGTTCGGCAGCCGCTCCGCGATCGAGTCGTCGTCGGCTCCCCGCGCTCGCAGGTCTTCGAGCTCGCGGAGGACCTCGTCGAAGCCCATCCGAGAGAAGTGGCCGCGGTATCCCATCGTCGGGTCATCGCCTGGACGGTTCATCGCATAGCCGAGGACCATCTTCGCGAGCGCGCGCCGTGCACTGTCCACGTCGGGATCGACGCAGACCCGGATGTACTGATGGATGCAGATGTCGCGCGGGTCCCGCCCGGCCGCAAGCGCGCCCGCCGCGACCCGCTCGTGACTCCAGAGCGTCTGCTGCGGCGAGCACCAGTTGAGCGCCGCGCCGTCGTACCGCTCGCCGGCGAGGTGCAGCATCCGCGGCCCCAGGGCACCGAGATAGATCGGAGCCGCTGGGATCGCACCGCGGAGCGCGATCGCGAGCTCGCGCATCTTCCTGATCGGCGCGTCGCGTTCGCGTCCCGCACCGACGCCGAGGACGAAGTGGCCACCCGTCCGGTCGATGGCCATCTGCCAACCGGCGACGAGCTGCTCGACCGTCCACCGCTCCAAAGGAGCGACCGAGATGCCCGTCTCAAGACCGCTGGCAGCATGCCAGGCGGCGCACAACGCGAACGGATGACCGTCCCGGTTGGGTGTCCAGAGGCTCGTGTATCCGAGGAGGGCGGCTTCCGCCGCGATGTCGGCTTGTTCTGTATCGGACAGCACCAAACGACCATCGATGCCGAGGCCGATCTCCATCGGCGGAACGGTACCCTCTCCCTATGGGGAGCGAGGTGCTGGACGCGTTCCATCCGGCGGTCCGCGAGTGGTTCCGCACCGCGTTCCCTGGGGGGCCGACGCCCGCGCAGGCGCAGGCCTGGCCGGTCATCAAGAACGGCGAGAACACTCTGCTCATGGCGCCCACCGGCTCGGGCAAGACGCTCGCGGCGTTCCTCTCATCGATCGACGAGCTGATGCGGACGCCCGCGCGCGGCTGCCGCGTCGTCTACGTCTCGCCGCTCAAGGCGCTCGCCGTCGACGTGGAGCGCAACCTTCGGGCGCCGATCGCGGGCATCGGTCACGCCGCCGAACGGCTCGGCTTGAGCGTCCGCGAGCCGACTGTCGCCATCCGCACCGGCGACACTCCGGCGAAGGAACGCGCGCGCTTCTCGAAGACGCCGGCCGACATCTTCATCACGACGCCAGAGTCGCTCTACCTGGTGCTGTCGTCCTCGGCCGGCCAGGCCTTGCGCGACGTCGAGACGGTGATCGTCGATGAGATCCATGCGATCGTGTCGACGAAGCGAGGCGCCCACCTCGCGGTGACTCTCGAGCGCCTGGAGCGCCTCGCGGGCCGGCGGCTACAGCGCGTCGGCCTCTCGGCGACGCAGCGCCCGCTCGACGTCCTCGCTCAGCAGATCGTCGCGATCGTCGGGCGCGAGCCCATCGGCGTCGACGATCTTGAGCGGCTGATCAAGGGAGCGGCCCCGTTCGCGGAGCTCCCGCGGCCACAGCTCGACAACGTCCTCGACATGCTCTCGGGCCGTTATCCGTCCGATGAATTCGCGGAGCTGCGGCCGCGCGTCGTGTGGGATCGCATCGCCGGGACCATCCGGGCGCGCGAGGGCGCCGCAC
>DATCOR010000230.1:0-8908 GCA_036564585.1 Candidatus Limnocylindria bacterium
CGGGTGGAAACCTGGGCGGAGGGGACGTCGCTGCGGGCCGGAACGAGAAGGACATCGTCGAAGGCGAGCCCTTCGGTCCCGAACTTGTCCTCCCCCGTCACGCCGCGGCCTTCACCCAGTGAAGTGTATCGAGCGGGAGCGGTCTTCTTACTTGGCCTTGGTCGGGCCGGTGACCGCGCTGGCGGCGCTCACGTTGCCGGCGGGATCCATGGTGGTCACGTACGCGCAGTACATCGCATTCTTCGTCAGTGGCGTGATGTTGTACGCCACGACGTTGCCAACGACCGCCGAGTTCGGGTAGTTCGCCGGCGTCGCGGCAGGACACGCGTTCGCCTGCACCCAGTGGACGGTGTAGCCCGCGACGCCGGACAGCGCGTCCGTACCGGTCGTCCAGGTCACGCCGACGTTCGCCGGGTTGCCCGCGCTGCTCGCTGAATTGACGCCGGTCGGCGCGGACGGCGCGGTCAGGTCGATCCCGAAGCCCAGGGACGTGTTGCCCGTGGCGTTGCCCACCGCGTCTGCGCCGGAGTAGATCACCGAGTGCGTGGCGCTCTGGCCGTTCACGTTCACCGAGCGCGGCGCCGCGGAAGTGAGCGCACCGGCGCCGTCGACGTTGGTCGTCGCGGTCCCCATGCCGACGCCGGGACCGTCGTTACCGTCGACCGCGACCGCGACGGTCGCGTTGTACCAAGTCCCGCAGGGGTTGCCGTTGCATGTCACGGACATCGTCGGAGCGGTGCGGTCGGACTTCGGGTTGACCTGCCCGCTGTTGGCGCTCGTGAAGAAGCCTGCCCCTTGCGCGATCTTCGTCTGGATCCGATACGTGTAGGTGCCGTCGGCCGGCGGCGTATCCGAGAACGTCAGGCCCGCGGTCGTCCCGATCTGGGCCGCGTTCCGGAAGACGAGATACGTCACCGCGTGTCCGTTGGCCGGTGTGGTCGTCGCCGGCCATGACAGGTCGATCCGGCCGGCGATCGCCGAGGTCCCGATCTCGGAGGCCGGCGGTAGGACGTTCGAGGTCTGGAGGATCTCCGCGGGATTCGTGGTCGTGCCGGTGAAGCTCGCCCCGGTGTCCCCGGTCGACAGGCCGACGATCGCCGTGCTCACGAGCACGACGAACGCTGCCGCCACGATCCGATCGACGCGCATCACGCGGCCCTCGCCGCGGCGCGTGCTGTCTGCGCGAGCCAGCGCTCGTGCTCGGCCCAGATGCGCTGCGCCTCGAGCGTCGACGCGCTGACGACGACCGGGGCGAGCGTGATCGTGGCGATCGTCCGCTTCGTCCGCTTCTGAGTGACGGGGGCGGGCGCTGCGGTCTTGTCCTTGCGGAGGAAGACCATCGCCGCGCAGCCGAAGAAGATGAGCGCCGCGACGATCGTCGCGCCGAGCCGCCAGATGTACTGCATCCAAGCGACCGCGTAGCCGAGCCCGGGGATCGCGAGCTTCACGAGGCCGACGCGGCCGGGGAACGTGAGCGGCTCGGGGTCACCGACCTGGTTCGCGTCGCCCTTCGTCGAGAACATGGTGCCGTTCGCGGTCCCTTCGACACCCACGATGCGGTGCGTCGTGGTCTGGTCGTAGTGGTCGAATGTGATGACGTCCCCGAGCTTGAGCGCGTCGGCCGTGACCGGCGCGTCGATGACGAGCGAACCCTTGTGGATCGTCGGCTCCATCGAGCCGCCGGTGACCACGAAGCTCGCCATGCCGAGAGCCCGGATCGCGACGAACAAGAGCGAGAAGGCGAAGAGCACGACGATGAGGGCGCTGATCGTGATCTTGATGGCCTGGGTCATGTCCGTCGTGCTCCTTTCTTTTCGCTAGAGGTGGGGTGGGGCGGTCCCTTGCGGGACCGCCCCGGTGGTGAGTTAGCGGGCCGCGCCGGCGAGCTGGGTCGCCGTGTACGTGATCGTGAAGTCCTGGCTCTGTGACTGCATCGAGTTGCCAGCGGAGGCCGGCAGCGAGAAGTCGAAGGTCAGGGTGTCGGTGGTGGTCGCCGCGATCGTCGGGGAGGCGGCGAGCGCCAGGTTCTTCAGCGGACCGGTGTACAGCGTGGTCGCCCCGCGCTTGACGGTGACCTGGAGACCGTTCGTCACATCGGTCCAGAGGGCCGTGGTCGCGGTGCTCGAGATCGCACCCGTGTACGTGAAGTCCGCGTTACCGGTGTTCGAGATGACCACGGTGCGGTTCGCCGTGTCGCCGGGAACGAGGTTCGAGATCGAGATCAGTGAGCCTGCCGCGCTCTTGTCGTTGCTCGCGGTGAGGGTCGCCGATCCGAACTGGTTGCCAGGGTTCGTGGTCGTCGCGGTGAAGCTCGCGCTGGACTTGTCCGCGCTCACGGTGAGGCCGATCAGCACGAGGGCTGAGAGAGCCATGCCCGCGAGGAGGACTGCCGGCTTGCGCATCGCTTGGTTCCCTTTCTCTCCGCCTCGCCGGTTTTTTTTGGTCATTTCGCGGGCGGCTGTGACAAGGGGAACTGTGCGTTCTGGAGGTCGGCGCTCAATCGGACCTGGGAGTGAGACCGTCTCCCACGGTGGTACGACGGGTCTGGTCGGGGACTAGTACCACCCGTCACCCAAGCGGGTGAGGGCTACGGGAACTCGATCGCGTCGAAGACGAGGGCGAGGTCCTGGACGAGGCCCTGGAGGGCATTCGAGGCGCTCGCCGGGAAGTCGAGGGTGTAGCTCAGCAGCTCGGTCGTGCCGGGAGCGAGGACCGTCGGACCCGCGAGCGAGCCGAGCCCCGAGAGCGGACCTGCGTAGACCACCGCCCCGCCGGCGTCGCGGACGGTGAGCTGGAGCCCATCGACCGTGTCGGTCCAGAGGGCCGTCGACGCGGTCTGGGTGGCCGAGACCGTGTACCGGAACGCGACCGAGCCGGTGTTCTGGACCGTGATCGCGCGGGTCATCGAGTCGCCCGGGACCAGCCGGGAGAGGTCGAAGGCCGCCGTCGCACCGCGATCGATGCTGATCGCGAGCGCGGGGGCGGCGGTCGGCGATGGGCTCGGGCTCGGCGTGGGCGACGCGGTCGGGATAGGCGTCGGCGACGCGGTCGGGCTCGGCGTGGGTGACACGGTCGCGATAGGGGTCGAAGACGCGGTCGGGGCCGGTGTCGGCGACGCGGCCGGCCCCGGAGTGGATGGTGCGCTCGGTGCCGGCGTGGGCGTCGGGCTCGGAGTGCTCAGCGGAGCTCGAGGGTTCGATGGCACTGACGTCGGGCGAGCCGACGCGGAGGCCGACGGGCTCGGCTGGGCGACCGGGAGCGAAGACGGCGAGCCGGGGGGCGTCGGCGGAGGCGACGAAGGCGCCGGTGGCTGGAGAACGGAGTCTGGCGATGGCCCGAAGAACGACGGAGCGAGGTCGTGGATCTTCGAGAGCAGACCGCCAAGGAATGGGATCTTCGTGATCGGCGGGTCCTCGGGCCGCACGGCGGACGCGCTGACGCCACGCATGGCGTCGATGTCCGCATACACGCTGTCCGCGGTGACGACGAGCGCCACGGTCAGGATCCCGGCCAGGCCCATCCCGAGGAAGAGCCACCCGCGCAGGTCGAGGCCCCAGGCGCGGTGACTGCGGTCAGGGACCTTCGGCGCGGGCTCGAATTCGAATACCTCGTTGGGCAGATACCGACTCATGACGGCAACGATGGCCGGAGGGCAGCTCGTCCGGAACGGACCGGTGGGTGGATTCGCTCCCCCGCCGGTACTAGCAGGGGTAGGAGGCCGGCCTAGCTGAGGAGGGTCGCCTTGCGCTCGGGCCCCACCCCGACCATCCCGATCGGCGCGCCGACGGTCTCCTCGATGCGCTGGAGATACGCGCGCGCGGCCGGTGGCAGCGTGGCCCGCTCGCGGATCGCGCCGATGTCCTGGCACCAGCCGCGGAGCTTCTCGTAGCTCGGCGTCACCCGATCGAGCAGCTTGGTGGGCGGCATGTCCGCAGTGAGCGTCCCGTCCAGCTCGTAGGCCGTGCAGAACGGGATCTCCTCGTACGTGCCGAGCATGTCGAGCTTCGTGACCGCGAGCTCGGTGAACGCGTTCAGGCGCTGCGCGTGGCGCGCGGCGACCGCGTCGAACCAGCCGATGCGCCGCGGCCGGCCGGTGGTCGCGCCGTACTCCTCGGCGCGCTCGCGCAGCGTGTTCGCGGCCTCGCCCGCGAGCTCCGTGGGGAACGGGCCCTCGCCGACGGCGGTGCTGTACGCCTTCACGACGCCGATGACGCGCGTGATCGACCGCGCCGGGATGCCCGCGCCGATCGACGCGAAACCCGCGAGCGGATTGCTCGAGGTGACGTACGGGTAGATGCCCCAGTCGAGATCGCGCATCGCGCCCAGCTGGCCTTCGAGCAGCACGCGCGCGTCGGTCGCGACGGCACGCTCCACGAGCGGCAGGGTGTCCGCGATCCGATCGCCGAGCGCCGCTGCGGCCGCAAGGACGTCGTCCGCGACGACGCGAGCATCGAGCGGAGCGTCGCCGAACTTCGTGAGGATCACGTTCTTCGTCTCGAGCTCGTGGGCGACGCGCTCGCGGAACGAGCGCTCGTCGCGCACTTCGTAGAGCTGGATACCGTGGCGGGCGACCTTGTCCGCGTACGCGGGCCCGACGCCTTGACCGGTCGTTCCGAGCTTGCGCCGGCCCCGCTCGCGCTCATCGAGGCGGTCGAGCGCGACGTGCCACGGCATGAGCAGGTGCGCGCGATCGGAGATCCGCAGGTTCGCCGTGGAGACTCCGCGGCCCTCGAGCATCTGCATCTCGTCGCGGAGGACCGCGAGGTCGATGACCATGCCCGTGCCGAGCACGCACATGGCGTTCGGATTGAAGATGCCGGACGGGACCAGGTGGAGCTTGAAAGTGCCGAGCTCGTTCACGACGGTGTGCCCGGCGTTGTTGCCGCCCTGATAGCGGATGACGAGATCCGCCTCCTGCGCGAGGAGATCCGTGATCTTGCCCTTGCCCTCGTCGCCCCACTGTGCTCCGACGATGGCGGTCACCGGCACGTGACGGAATGCTAGTGGAAGACGGTGCTACCGACTTCGATCGAGAGCTTCGCGAGCTCGAGGGCCGTGAGCGTTCGCGCGGGCTCGTGCAGCCACCAGGTGTTGGGATCCCACTCCGGATCGCGCGCCGGGTAATTGCTGAACGTGAGGGCTTCCGGACCGAAGGCCTGCGAGAACAGGAACGCGGCCCGGCGCTGGTGATAGGGACTCGTCACGAGGATCGCCGATCTGAGGCCCTGCGCCTTCATCAGGCTCGCCACGAGCCGGGCGTTCTGCTCGGTGGTGTTGGAGGATGGCTCGACCCGGATCGCCGAGTCCGGCACGCCGAGCGCGATCGCTTCGCGCTTCATGATCTCGCCGCTCGCGACCGAGTTCGGGTCCTCCGCGGCGCCAGCGAACAGAATGAGCGGGGCGTATTTGCGCTTCCACAGATCGACCGCCGTCTCGGTGCGCGCGCCCGTATCGCCCGAGAGCGCGACGATCACGTCCGCCTGCGCCAGCGGATCCTCGACGTCGAGGACGTGCCCGATGCCGACGAAGAACAGGCAGTCGACGACGAGGCCGGTCAACAGGCCGCCCAGGAACCGGCGCATCCCGTTCGGTCTAGGTCGGCCGCATCGCCGCGACCGTGCGGCGAAGACCGTCGCCGAGCGGCACGGCAGCGCGCCAGAGGCCATCGCGAGCGGCCTTGGACGAGTCGAGGCAGCTGCGCTGGATCTCGCCCTGCCGTTCTCCGGCGCGGATCACATCCTTCGGCGGACCGAGCAGCGCGGTCATCTGCCGGACGAGCTCCGTGACCGAGGTCGCGACGCCGGTGCCGATGTTGTACGTCCCGACCGCGCCGCGATCGAGGGCCGCGACGATCGCCGCGACCGCATCGGCGACGTAGAGGTAATCGCGCTCGGCCGAACCGTCGCCGTAGATCGTGAGCGGGACGCCGCGCGTCCAGCATCCGGCGAAGATCGCGATGACCCCACCCTCGAGATCGGTCCGTTGCCGCGGCCCGAAGATGTTCGCGAAGCGCAGGGTGACGGCCTTCACCCCGGCGGTGGAGCCGGCGAGCTTCTCGGCCTCGGCCTTGTAGCGGCCGTAGGGCGACGGCGCGTCGATCGGGGTGTCTTCGGTCGCGCAGGCCGGCGTCTCGCCGTAGAGCGCGCCGCCGGTCGAGATGTTGACGAACGAGCGTGCGCCGGCCGACTGCGCGACGTCGAGGACGTTGGAGGTCCCGTTCACGATGACGCGGTGATAGAGCGCCGGCTGCGCGATGGATTCCACGACCTTCGTCTTCGCGGCGGCATGGACGACCGCGTCGAACCGCTCCCCGGCGAGCCGATCGTGGATCGCCTCGCGATCGCCGATGTCGACGACGATGAGCGGGACGGCCGGATCGAGGTTCGCCCGGTCGCCGGTGGAGAGATCGTCGAGCGCGACGACCTCATCGCCGCGCCCGCGGAAGGCGTCGACGATGTGCGACCCGAGGAACCCCGCGCCGCCGGTCACGAGCACGCGCATGCGACTTATCCCCTTTCGCTGTGGACAACAGTGTGGAAGACCGGTGACGTGCCATGGACAAGTGAACGCAATCTGGGGAAGCGGCGCGCCCCCCGCGGTGGGTAAGGGCCTCGTCCTCGGACGACCGGCCGCCTAGCGTTCACCGGGTTGTGAGACCCCTTGACACGACTCGAACAAGCGTTCTAACTAGCTAAATGACCCTGGTCAACTCGGAGCAGGCGGCCGAGCGCGCCACGCCGCACGACCTCGCCGCGGAGCAGCGCGTCCTCGGCGCCCTGCTCATCGACCGCGACGCCATCTTCAGGGTGGCGGACCTGCTCCGAGCCGAGGACTTCTATCAGGCGAAGCACCAGCGGGTCTATCGGGCAGCCCAGGCGCTGCTCGAGCGACGCGAACGGATCGACCCGCTCACCATGCAGGTCGAGCTCGCCCGGAACGAGCAGCTCGACCAGATCGGTGGGCCGGCCTACCTGCGCGAGCTCGTCGATGCGACGCCGACGGCCGTCGACGTCGAGCGTCACGCGCGGATCGTGCGGGATCGCTCGCTCCTCCGGCGCCTGCTGAACGCGGCGAAGGACATCGCTGCCGACGCGTACGACGAGCCCGCGGATGTGACGATCACGCTCGACCGTGCCGAGCAGCGGATCTTCAGCCTCCGGGATGACGCGATGAACGCGCAGCTGCGGCACATCCAAGCCGCGCTCATGCAGAACTACGACCACATCACCGAACGGATGGAGCACCCGTTCGAGGTGAGCGGTATCCCGTCGGGGTTCCGGGAGATCGACGCGTACACGGAGGGCTTCACGCGCGGCGACCTGGTGATCATCGCGGCGCGGCCGTCGGTCGGGAAGACGAGCCTCGCGCTCGCGATCGCGCATCACGTCGCGCGACGTGGCACCGGTGTCCTCGTGTTCACGCTCGAGATGGATACCAAGCAGATCGTCGCGCGGTTCCTCGGCCTCAACTCGCGGACCGATCTCCTCGCGCTGCGCACCGGCAACATCCGCGACACCGAGGCCGCGAGCGCGCTCGCGGGCCTGCCGATCCTCATCGACGACACGCCCGGGATCTCGATCATGGAGCTGCGCACGAAGGCTAGGCGCGCGATCGCGCAGGCGCCCGGCGGTCTCGGGATCATCATCGTCGACTACCTGCAGCTCATCCGCACCGGCGAGCACGAGGAGAACCGCGTGCAGGAGATCGCCGTCATCACCCGAAGCCTCAAGTCGCTCGCGCGCGAACTCGGCGTGACGTTGGTCGCGCTCTCGCAGCTATCGCGGGCCGCTGGGGATTCGGGCAACGAGCCAAAGCTCTCAACGCTTCGCGAAGGTGGCACGGCGGAACAGGATTCCGACGTGGTCATCATGCTGTGGCGAGAGAAAGACGAAACACCGCTCGGTGCACCGAAGGTGATCCGCGGCAGCGTTGCGAAGAACCGCAACGGCCCAACGGGCCGGTTCGAGCTGTACTTCGAGGCGGAGCAGGCGCGCTTCTTCTCGCGCGGCAACGAAGAAGGAACACCGGTATGACCATCGATCTCGCGCGCAACGCGCCGAAGCCCCCACCAGAGAATCCAGAGGCCGAGGCGTCGCTGCTCGGTGCGATGCTCATCGACCATTCGCTCTACGCGCCGTTCGTGCACGGTCACATCGCGCCTCCGGATCTGTCGCGTGAGAATCACAAGCTGGTGCTCGGGGCGATGGAGCGCGTTGCGGCGCGCGGCGACCAGATCTCGTTCGAGACCGTGCAGCAGGAGCTCGCCGCAACGAACGAGCTGCCCGCGGTCGGCGGACCGCAGTTCCTCGTCGGCCTCATGCAGAACGTGCCGACGGTCGCGCACGCTGAGACGTACGCGACGATCGTCGCGCGGACCGCACAGCTGAGAAAGCTCATCGGCGCGGCGAACGAGATCGCGCGGCTGGCGCTCGTCCGCGAGGATGCCCGCGGCGCGGTCGAGGATGCACAACGGCTTCTCTTCGCCGTGAGCGAGACATCGCTCCATCGGGACATCGTGACGCTCGAGGTCGCGCTCAACCGCTACATCGCCCAGATCGAAGAGCGCGGCGACGAGGCCCAGGCCGGTGTGCCCACTGGGCTCAAGACGCTCGACGCGAAGACCGGCGGGCTCCAGCCGTCGGATCTCATCCTCGTGGCCGCTCGGCCCGGAATGGGCAAGACGAGTCTCGCGCTGTGCTTCATCGAGCATGCGGCGCTCCGCGCAGGCAAGACCTGCGCGATCTTCTCGCTCGAGATGAGCGAGCTTCAGGTCGTGCAGCGGCTCATCTCGATGAACGCGGAGATCGACGGCAACCGGATCCGCCGTGGCCGGCTCTCACTGCCCGAGCTGCAAGCGATCAGCGATGCGTCGGGCCGGCTGCAGCAGGCCCAGATCTTCGTCGAAGAG
>DATCOR010000250.1:0-13588 GCA_036564585.1 Candidatus Limnocylindria bacterium
GCTCTCAGGCAGCGGCCACTTCGCCGTCATCCTCACCGTCGCCCACGTCCACGCCCACGGCGACCCCGACCGCGTCCCCTTCGCCGACCCCGACGCCCACCCCGAGCCCGCCACCGACTCCCGCGCCGACACCCGTCCCGACACCCGTCCCGACCGCCGCGTCGACGATCCCGCAGATCAAGCTCGTGCGCGCGATGAACGGGCTCACCTTCAACTCGATGACAGGCGCGTTCCAGGCCGTCGATGGCCGGTGGTACGTCCTCGAGCAGCCGGGCCGCATCCTCACCTTCCGCGAAGGCGACGCGAGCGCGACCGTGTTCCTCGACATCCGCGATCACGTCGACTTCGGCGGCGAGAAGGGTCTGCTCGGCTTCGCGATGGCGCCGAGCTTCGCGAGCACCGGCGTGTTCTTCGTCGACTACACGCGCGGCGGGCCGCTCCGCACGGAGATCGCGAGCTTCACCTCGAACGGGACCGTCGCGAACAAGGCGAGCGAGGTGGTCATTCTCGAGATCGCGCAGCCATTCGACAACCACAATGGCGGGCAGCTCGCGTTCGGTCCCGACGGCGATCTCTACATCGGGATGGGCGACGGTGGCTCGGGCGGCGATCCGATGCGCAACGGCCAGAACAAGAACGTGCTCCTCGCCAAGCTGCTGCGCATCAACGTCAGCGACCGGACGCACTACACGGTCCCGTCGGACAACCCATTCGCGGCCGGCGGCGGGCGCGGCGAGATCTGGGCCTACGGCCTGCGCAATCCGTGGCGCTTCTCGTTCGACACGGGGACGGGTCTGCTCTGGCTCGCCGATGTGGGGCAGGACGCATACGAGGAGATCGACATCGTGTCGCGGGGCGCGAACTTCGGCTGGAACATCATGGAGGCGACGCATTGCTATAACGCGTCGACGTGCTCCACGAGCGGCCTGACGCTTCCCGTGGCCGAGTACCCGCACAGCGTCGGCTGCTCCGTCACCGGCGGGTTCGTGGATCGCGGGGCCGCTCCCGGTCTGGGCGGCGTGTATCTGTTCGGCGATTACTGCAGCGGCCGGATCTGGGGCATGCGGTACGCGAACGGTCAGATCGTCGGGCCGGTGCAGATCGCGACGTCGGGTTTCTCGATCGGCTCGTTCGCGCAGGACCGCGCGGGCGAGGTCTACGTGCTCGAGTACGACTCGTCCGGCGGCTTCTACAAAGTCACGCGTTGAGGTAGCGGTCTCGCTCCATCAGAGCCGGAGCGAGAACACGGCGGCGAACAACGCCAGCGCCAGACCGATCTGCAACGCCAGGATCCATCCAGCCCATCGTGGGTGACGCGGCAGCTGCGTGGCTGCGAAGATCGCGATGATCGGGATCTGCGCGGGCATGAGGATCTGAAAGAGGTGCGCGGCGGTCCCTTCATCCGGCTGCCGGACGAAGCCGGTCTGAAGGCCCTCGATGAGTCCGGCGGCGACGACTGTCAGCGTCATCAACAGTGGCAGGATCGCGCCGAGCCACCGCATCGGCGGGGAGCCTACGCCGACCGACTCCGCGACCGATGCGGTGCCGTGATCACGGGCAGCGTCTCCCAGCGGATCAGGTGCGAGCGGAGCGGCCAGAGCTGCGTGCCGTGGCGGCTCGCGAGGACGCCGCGCGCGGCAACGTGTGCCACCAGGTCATCCACCTGTACCGCGACGGATCCCACGGTGTGAGGCTCGCGATCCGCAGCGGCCTCGAAGCTGAAGTCGAGGCGCTGCGGGGGCCGGCGCCGGCGGGCCAGGAATACCTCAACGTCATCGGGCATGCCGGCGACGAGCTGCGTGCGTTCGGCCGGGCTTACGAGGGCGGTCCCGCGCGCGTGGCCGAGCAGCACCGCGGTCTTCGTGAACCACCGGCTCAGGATGACGCGGTCCTGCGCCTGGAGCGTGCCGACCCGCGGCCGGCCGTAGATGGCCCGCCGGAAGCTGTCCTCAAGGACGCTCATCCAGCCCGCGTTGCAATCGGCGCAGACACCCGCGGTCACGCGAGCGATGCGTTCCGCGGCCGTCGCGCTTGACGGGACGAGCCGGGCGCCGTGGACGCGGCGAACGAGCCACCGCGCGAAGACGTGCTCCCGGGTCATCGGCCGGTCGGCGCGCAGGCACCAGGGACAGGGCTCGCTCACCGATCCTTTCTACACCGGCTCGATCAGCGCGAACGGCCCCGCAGTAGGCGGCTATCCTCGCGGCCCATGGCCGAGGAGCTCGCACTCTGGCATGACTTCAACCTGAGCGTCGTGACCGCCTCGGCGGCGCTGCTCGGGCTGCTGTTCGTTGCGCTCTCGATCCACATGCGCGTGCTGAGCGCCCGCGAGAACGCGGAGCTCCGGGCAGTCGCACGGACGGTCTTCCTTGGTTACGTCATCTCGTTGGGGATCGGCTTCCTCGCGCTCATGCCCCAGACGCTCTGGGCGTTCGGTCTGGAGCTGCTGGCCCTCGTCCTGGCGGCCACGGTGCCGTTCGCGGCGGCGGCGCGTGACGGATTTCGAGCGGCCGGCGTCGGCTACGACCGGCGCGTCACGATCGTCCAGTTCGTCGCGGGTATCGCGCTGTTCGTGGTCAGCATTGCCACGGCGATCAGTGTGACGACTGGCGAGCCCCGCGCGCTCTACGCCGTCGGCGGCATCGCAGTCGTCAACCTGCTGTGGGGCGTGTTCAACACCTGGGAGCTCATCTTCCGCGTGCAGAGTCTCGACACGGGCTGAGCGCCGTCGTCTCGCGTGCGGGGCGCTGCGTAGCCGTTCAGAAGATCAGCTGGTTGGCCAGTGGGTCGGTGCGGAACCCGGTACAGACGATGTATGGCGGGTCGTCATCGACCACTCGGAGAAGCTTCGTGCAGGCCATGCACTCTTCGATGTCGACATCGGCGCGCCGAAGGGGGCATCCGATGCGGGCGCCATCGACGAGCGCGCGCGGCTCGCGCCTCTTCCCGAACATGCCTACCTCCCTGGGATCCCGAGCTCGATGAGCTCGTCGCGAGAACGCTCGAGCTCGCCGACGCCGACGATGAGGCCGGCCACTGCCGCAAGCGTCACGAGCGGAAGCGCGAGCGCGATGACCAGCGCCAGGGCGTCAGCGCTCATTCGCGCCACCGCCATGGGACGGTCGAGACGCGGCGGCATGCATCAGGACGCGGGCGGCGACGAAACCGGCGACGGTCGCTACAACAAGCGCCAGCAGCAGCACGGTCGCGAGCAGGACCCCGATCTCCATGCCTCGCATCCTCCGCCCGTGCGGCGCGCGCCAATAGGGCCGAAGGTCACGCGCGAAGCGTTCCACTTGGCCCGGGGTCCGCAGCCGCCCACCCCGATCCTCGAGACCTTTCACGTCGTTTTGGGGCCGAACGGCCCTTCCGACGCTCCTGGCCGGGCCCGATGGTGATGGTGAATAGGAGCGTGACAAGAAGATGCGCACTGTGAAGATGATGGCGATGCTCGCGACGCTGGCGGTCGTTGGGGCGCTCGTGGTGGGCTGCTCTGCCGCCGCGAAGGGCGGCACGGTCAACGCGACGCTCACCGAGATGAAGATCGTGTTGGACCGGACCAGTCTTCCGGCCGGTCCGGTCACCTTCGTGGTGAAGAACAACGGGACGATGGAGCACGAGCTCGTCGTGATCCAGACCGACCTAGCCGAGGACAAGCTCCCCCCGGACGTGGAAGAGCCCGGCAAGGTCGACGAGACGGGGAACGTCGGTGAGACCGGGGAAGTGAAGGTCGGCGAGTCCAAGACGTTCACTATCACGATCCCGGCCGGTCATTACGTGATCATGTGCAACGAGGTCGGCCACTACGCGGCCGGCATGCACCTGACCTTCACCGTCAACTAGCGACATGACAGGAACACCGCCCACGAAGGGGGGTGGCGCAGGCCGCCCCCCTCGTGCGCGAACGATCCTGGTGGTCAGCGCCGACGCCGCGGTGCGGTCAGGCTGGGCCCAGTACTTCGAGGCCCTCGGCATGGCGACTCTCCGCTGCGGCGGTCCGGCGGTCCCGTGCATCCTCCTCGAAGGCGCCGACTGTCCGCTCCACGAGCAGGCCGATCTGGCGGTCTACGACCGAGGGTCAGTGACGCCGGAGCTGACCCTGAGGCTGATCAGGCGGAGCAGCCGGTTGCCGATCGCGTTCGCCAGGGACCGGCTCGACGAACATGATCATCACGAGCCGATCATCACGGCGCTCGCGTCTGAGGGAGCAGATGCGTGCATCGGACCCTCGATGATGGGACGAGGCTGATAATCGAGGCGTGAACCTCGGCCTGTTCTCGCGACAGCGCGTGTACCCGATGCGCCTGATCGCCGCGGCGCTCATCCTGCCGGTGTTCCTGCTCGCGGCCCTGGTCGCGCTCGACTACTGGGTGCTCGAGCCGTCGTTCTCGTCCGGCCTTGGCCATCTCATGCTGCTCGTCGTCGGCGCCGCCGGCGTCCTGACCTTCTCCATCGTGATCCTGGCGCGCCTGGGCGAGCTGCACGAGGGTGAGGTCGCGCAATCCCGACGACTGCGAGCGCTCAACGAGGCGGGTCTCGCGCTCAGTGCCGAGCTCGAGACCGAGACGTTGCTGCACAAGATCGCCGACCTCGCGCGCGTGGTCGGGGATGCGAAATACGCCGCGCTCGGCACGTTCGATGAGGATGGTCTGGTGACCCGGTTCTACACCTCCGGGATCAGCGACGAGGAGCACGCCCGGATCGGGCACCTCCCGGTGGGGAGGGGGATTCTCGGCCTTCTGCCTCGCGCCGGCCGGCCGATCCGGCTTCGCGATCTGCACGACCATCCGGCGTCCGTTGGCTTTCCGCCGAATCACCCGCCGATGAAGAGCTTCCTCGGCGTCCCGATCCGGTGGCGCGCGCGGAGCGTCGGCAACCTGTACCTCACCGAGAAGCAGGGCGCCTCGGAGTTCACTCCGGAGGACGAGGAGGCGCTCCTCGCACTCGCGGCTCAGGCGGCCATCGCGATCGAGAACGCACGCCTGTATGCGCAAACGAGCCAGATGTCAGCGCTCGAAGAGCGCCACCGGATCGGCATGGACCTGCACGATGGCGCGATCCAATCGCTGTATGGATTGGGACTGCAGCTCGAGCTCGTCTCGGAGCTGGTCGACACAGAGCCACAGGACGCGAAGGAGCGCCTTGGGCGTTCCGTCGATCGGCTCAACGCCGCGATCGCGGACCTGCGCAGCTACGTGCTCGGGCTGCGGCCGATCCGCGGCTCCGATCGCCCCCTGGCTGAGTCGCTGCCCACGCTCGCGTCGCAGATCGCGACGAATGCGCTGCTCGACGTCGACGCGAGCGTCGATCCGGTCGCCGAGTCCGGTCTCGACGCGGCGGGACGCGAGGCGGTCTTCTACGTGGCCGCGGATGCCCTCGGCAACGTCGCACGGCACGCCCGCGCGCGTCACGTCGGCCTCTCGCTGCGGCGCGAGGCAGACGCGATCGTCCTCGAGATCGTCGACGACGGCGTCGGCTACGACACCGCGCGCTCGGTCGGCGGTCTGGGACTGCGGAACATGCGCGAGCGCGCGTTCAACGCCGGCGCGCGGCTCGACGTGACCTCGGCGCCCGGATCCGGGACCCGCCTGCAGCTTCGGATCCCGGTCCGCAGTACGGTGGTCGCGTGAGCACTCGGGTCTTGATCTGTGATGACCACGAGGTCGTGCGGGAGGGGCTGCGCGGCTTGATCAGTCGCCAGGCCGGAATGAGCGTGGTCGGCGAGGCTGGCACCGTCGCGGAGTCGGTCGAGGCAGCAGCCCGCGCGAAGCCCGACGTGGTGATCATGGACGTCCGTCTTCCCGACGGATCGGGTGTCGAAGCGTGCCGAGCGATCCGCGAGGCACGGCCCGAGGCGAGAGTGATCATGCTGACCTCCTACGCCGACGATGAGGCGCTGTTCGCATCGATCATCGCCGGTGCCTCGGGATATCTGTTGAAGCAGACGCGCGGCCAGGCGGTGGTCGACGCGATCACCGCGGTCGCGGCGGGCCGTTCGCTGCTCGATCCCGACGTGACCGGGAAGGTCCTCGAGCGGCTGCGCGAGAGCCGGGCCGAAGATCCGGCGATCGCCTCGCTCACCGAGCAGGAGCGCAAGGTGCTCGCCGGGCTGGCCGAGGGGAAGACGAACCGCGAGATCGGTGAAGTCCTGTTCCTCTCCGAGAAGACCGTGAAGAATTATGTGAGCCGGATCCTCGACAAGCTCGGCCTGTCCCGCCGTGCCGAGGCTGCGGCGTACATGGCGAAGCACCAGCCGCGCCTCTAAAGGCCGTTCGGCCCATGCGGTCGGGACCTGCGACCGTAGAGGTGCCCAGCCCAGGTCCATAGGGTCGGGCCATGAACGAGGAAGCGCTGCCCGACGGCGACGGGCGGGCCGACCCCGACGGCATCTTCGCCCGGCGCACGCTGCTTGGGGTCCTGGGCGCCGCGTTCGGCGGTGCGCTCGGTGTCGCGATCCTCGGCGCGTCGCACAACCTGCCCGCCGCCGCCGCGACCGTGGCCGCCCCGACCGTCACGTCGCAGCCCACCGTCGACCATTCGCAGCACGCCAGCGCGACCGCCGGACCATCCGGATCGCCGGTCGACCACGACGCGGCGATGGAGGCCGCGGTCAAGGCCTTCCCGGCCAAGACGCAGGGGACCGGGCTGCAGGAGCTGCCGTCCACCGTCGTGAACGGGGTGCGCGAGTTCGCGCTCACCTGTAGCGCGCTCAAATGGGAGGTCACGCCGGGGGTTTCCATGAACGCGCTCGCGTTCAACGGCCAGATCCCAGGTCCGATCATCCGCGCGATCGAGGGTGAACGCCTCCGCGTGACCGTCAAGAACGACCTGCCTGAGAGCACGGGCGTGCATTGGCACGGCCAGCGCGTCCCCAACTCGCAGGACGGCGTGCCGTTCCTCACACAACCGCCGATCAAACCGGGCGCGACCTACGTATACGAGTTCACGGCCGGCCCTTTCGGCAGCCACATGTACCACTCACACCACAATGCGACGGAGCAGGTCGGCCTGGGAATGCTCGGGCCCCTGATCGTGGTGCCGAAAGACAGGACCGTGGACCCGTCCTTCGACAAGGACGAGCTGTTCATCCTGAACGACGCCCTCGGTGGGTTCACGATCAACGGGAAGGGCTTCCCGGCCACCGCTCCGTACACCGCGAAGCTCGGGCAGCGGATCCGCTTCCGCTTCATGAACGAAGGCCAGATGATCCACCCGATCCACCTCCACGGCCTCACGTTCGAGGTGTTCGCGCGCGATGGATACCCGCTGCCCGCGCCGTTCAGGTGCGACACGCTGAACGTGGCGCCGGGCGAGCGCTGGGACGCGATCGTCGTCGCCGACGCGGTCGGTGCGTGGGCGTTCCACTGCCACATCCTCGGCCACGCCGAGGGCCAGACCGGCATGTTCGGCATGGTCACCGCGCTGATCGTGGGTGCCTAGAGATGCTGCGACGGGAACTCCTGCTCGCTGTCGCCGCTACGGCGCTCGCTGCCTGCGCGGCGCCGATCGCCACGAGGGCACCCAGCGCCCAGCTGGCAAGCACGCTCCTCGCGATGCCGCTGCACGACATGTGGCCGATGGAATACCGGCAGGCGCCGCAGATGGTGCGGGATGCGTACGCCTTCGCGGTCGATCACCGCGCCGAGCTGCGCTACATCCCGTGCTTCTGCGGCTGCGGCGTGAGCGCCGGGCATCGCGATAACTTCGACTGCTTCGTGAAGGGCCAGACGGCGCCGGGCACGTTCATGCTCGACCGGCACGGGTTCGCGTGCGGCACCTGCGTCGGTGTCGCGCTCGACACCAAGGCTCTGCTCGCGAGCGGCCTGGGCCTGAAGGCGATCCGCGCGACGATCGACGCGAAATGGAGCGCGACCGGCCCGGCGACGCCGACGGCGTACCCGGATGAATAGCGAACGCGATTGGCGCCCGGTGCTCGGTGATGGCCGGGTGCAATGCCCGCGTCGTGGCGAGGAGGTCGAGCTCGCGCGATGCCTCGGGTGCAACTGGCTCCTCGATCTCGACCGCGCGGCCGGCACGCCCGAATTGCGCTGCGCCGCGGCAAGCCCGACCCCCGATGGCCGGCAGCCAGGGCCGATCGTTCGGCACGTCGACTAGGACCGCTCCGCGGTGATCCGCGCGGCATTCGCCGCCATCGGTCGATCTCACGTCGCCATCCTGACCATCGCCGCCACCTACGCGGTCTCGATCCTGGTCGGCGTCGCCATGGTGAGCTCCGGCAGTGCCGTCGCGCTCGACCGTCGCGACCAGATCGTGGGTGCGGCGCAGTCGAGCGGGAGTCTCGTCGCGTTGCGCGCCGGCGAGCCGGTCCGTGCGGCGCTGCTGGACTTCGCGTCGAACCTCGTGCTCGGTGGGGTGACCAGCACGATCCTGGGGGTCGCCGTCGTCGGCGTGTATCCGATCGTCGCCTACCGGGGATGGGTTGGCGGGATCGTCTCGGTCGACGCGCGCCACGAGAGCCGTCTCGGCGACGCGTCCCGGGCCGGGTACTACCTCCTGACGCTGCTCCTCCAGCTCATCCCATACTCGATCGCGGGCGGCATGGGCGTCCAGCTGGGCGTGGATGCGTGGCGCGCGGTCAAGACGCCGCGTCCGGACACGTGGCTCGGCCTACCCACGGACCGGCTGCGCGATGTCGCCCAGGCCTACGTCGTGATTACGCCACTATTTCTGGTAGCAGCAGGATGGGAGTTCCTCGCCGCGTAACGACGCGCCGGCCGGCAGGAAGGCCTTCGGATCAGCGCCTACGGGTCGCGGTCCCAGCATTTCCGGGCCGAACGGCCCTTCCGGCGGGGCGGGCTGAGCCGCATCGTCAGTCTCGAACACGCGTGAAAAGGAGGTAACGAAATGGGCCTTGCAGTATTCGCAGCCATCGTCATCGTTTCGCTGCTCGCCGGCGTTGCCGTGCAGGTCCTCGGAGCCAAGCCGTCCCGCTACGACTTCCTCATCGTGGGCGTGACCTCGGTCTTCGGGGCCTACTTCGCGAGCGAGACGTTCCCCGGTAGCGCCACCTTCGCCACCATCACGAACTGGGGACCGACGCTCGACGGCTTCGTGCTGATCCCAGGCATCGCCTTCGCCTTCATCATCGCGACCGTCGCGTACCTCGCGACGCGCGACCTGTACGCATCGCCGACCACCGCGTAGCACCTCAACAGAAAGGAGAAATCACGTGTCCACCACGATCGTCCACAAAGACACCGTCATCGCAGACCCGCCACTCGCCAAGCTCTTGTTCTCCGACACCCGGCTCGCACCGGTGTGGTTCATCATCCGGATGTACGTCGGGTTCAGCTGGCTCGACGCGGGCTGGCACAAGGTCATCGACACCGGCGCAAAGACGAATTACATCATCGACGGCGCCGGCATCTACGCGTTCTGGAACCGCATCGCGGCCACGCCGGTCGCGCCGGCGAAGCCCGTCATCACGTACGACTGGTACAACGGCTTCATCCAGTTCATGGTGACCAACCACTGGGAGGGCTTCTTCGGCAAGCTCATCGCCTTCGGCGAGGTCGCCGTCGGTCTCGGGCTGATCTTCGGAGCGTTCGTGGGCGTCGCGGCGGTCGCCGGCGCGTTCATGAACCTCAACTACATGCTCGCAGGCACGGCCAGCACCAACCCGGTGCTGCTCCTGCTCGGATTCCTCCTGGTCCTCGCGTGGAAGACGGCCGGCTACATCGGTCTCGACCGCTACCTCCTGCCGATCCTCGGTACGCCATGGCGCGGCATGAGGGTCTCGTCGGCGCAAAAGCGCCAGTTCCCGACCGCCGTGACGCTCTGAACGGGCGCGCTACCTTTTCGCGCTGAGAGGAGCGGAGCGATCCGCTCCTCTCTCGCTGTCTGCCACGATGTCGATTTCGGCCCCTCCTCGTTCGACGTATAGATAGAAAGCGAAAAGGAGAGGCAGAAGATGCGATTCCTGATGTATTCCGTCGACAGGGTCCCCGCGGCACCGCCGTCCCCCGAGATGCTGGCCGAGCTCGGCAAGTTCAACGAGGACGTCAAGCGGGCCGGCGTGCTGCTCGCGACGGGCGGACTCGGCGCCGAGAGCACGCGGGTCCGGAACGCGGGCGGCAAGCTCAGCGTCACCGACGGTCCGTTCACCGAGACGAAAGAGCTGACCGGCGGGTTCGCGCTCATGGAGTGCAAGTCGAAGGACGAGGCCCTCGAGTGGGCCCGCCGCTTCCGCAAGGTCGTCGGCGACGGCGAGTCCATCGTCCAGGAAGTCTTCGGGGGCTAATGCTTCAATCGGACAGGTGACCGCGTCCGACACGCGTGGGGCCATCGACGCCGTCTGGCGGATCGAGGCCCCGAGGCTCATCGCGGGGATCACCCGGATCGTTCGCGATGTCGGACTCGCCGAGGATCTCGCCCAGGACGCCCTCGTCGCGGCACTCGAGCAATGGCCGGCGGCAGGCGTGCCGGACAATCCGGGCGCGTGGCTCATGGCCACGGCGAAGCATCGCGCGATCGATCGCCTGCGCCGCGATCAGCGGCTCGACCGCAAACACGAGCAGCTCGGGCACCAGCTCGAGGCCGAGGAGCATATGGCGAACGCGGATCTCGGCGCCGGTCGCGACGACGACGACCTCCTGCGGCTGATCTTCCTGTCGGCGCATCCCGTTCTCACGACGGACGCGCGCGTCGCGCTGACCCTGCGGCTGCTGGGCGGCCTGACCACCGACGAGATCGCGCGCGCGTTCCTCGTACCGGAACCGACGATCGCGCAGCGCATCGTGCGCGCGAAGCGCGCGCTCGCCGCCGGGGCGGTCGCATTCGAGGTCCCGGAGGCGTCCGACCTCGCCGAGCGGCTTGGCTCGGTAGTGCAGGTGATCTACCTGATCTTCAACGAGGGCTACGCCGCGACCGCTGGAGACGACTGGATGCGGGCCGGGCTCTGCGAGGACGCGCTCCGGCTCGGCCGCATCCTCGCCGAGCTGGCGCCGGCGGAGCCCGAGGTCCACGGGCTCGTCTCGCTCATGGAGATCCAGGTGTCGCGCGCTCCGGCGCGGGTCAGCGAGACGGGGGAGCCGATCCTCCTGCTCGATCAGGATCGCGGACGGTGGGACCGCCTGCTCATTCATCGCGGTCTCGCGGCGCTCGCGCGGGCCGAGGCGCTCGGCGCACCGGCTGGGTCCTATGTCCTGCAAGCCGAGATCGCCGCGTGCCACGCGCGCGCACCGACGCCGGGCGATACCGACTGGACAGGGATCGTCGGCTACTACGACCAGCTCGCACGTATCGAGCGCTCGCCGATCGTCGAGCTGAACCGCGCGGTCGCGTACGGCATGGCGTTCGGTCCGGCCAGGGGGCTCGCGCTCGTCGACGCGCTCATCGGCGAACCGTCGCTCGCCGGATACCACCTGCTGCCGAGCGTGCGCGGGGACCTGCTCGCAAAGCTTGGTCGGTCCTCCGAGGCACATGCGGAGTTCGAGCGTGCCGCCGCGCTTGCCCAGAACGCCCGCGAGCGGGCGTTCCTGCTGCGTCGGGCGGCCGAGTGCGCGCAATGAGGAGGGTCGCGCTGGTCGCAGTGCTGTTGTGCGGGTGTATGCAGGGCCAAGTCCCGGCGCCTCCGTCGCCCGCGGCGCTCGCGAGCGCGATCGCATCGCGAATCGCACCGTTGCCGCTGACCCCACCTCCGACCGTCCCGGCGCGTCCCGAGGTGGTGGTGATCGCGATGGAGAACACCGCGCCGCGGGATGCCCTCGGTCAGCCCTTCCTCGCGTCACTGGCCGATCGGGCGCTGGTGTTCTCGAGCTTCCGCGCGGTCGCCCACCCAAGCCTGCCGAACTACCTCGCGCTCACCTCGGGCCAGACGTGGTCGGTCCGCGACGACGGCTACTACGTCCTTCCCGTGGGCCGCGACCTCGGGGCGCAGCTCACCGCGGCGCAGATCCCCTGGCGCGCGTACATGGAAGGGATGGAGCGCGGCTGTCTCGACAGCCCTGCTCCGTACGCGGTGAAGCACAACCCGTTCGCGTACTACGGCGGCGCATGTCCCGCCAAAGTCGTGTCGTTCAGCCGCTTCGCGAGCGACGCCGCCGCCGGTCTCGTCCCGTTCACCTGGATCACGCCCGATCTCTGCCACGACGGGCACGATTGCGGCGCGATCGCCGCCGACCGCTGGCTCGCGCCGATCGTGCCGCAGATCACCGGGAGTCCCGGCTGGGCGCGCGACGGCGTGCTCATCCTCGTGTGGGACGAAGGCGCGGGTGGGCAAGACCAAGCGCCGCTGGTCGTCCTGTCGTCGCGCGGCAAGGCCGCGACGGTCGGCACGCCGAGCGATGCCTACACGGTCCTCGCGACCATCGAAGACCTGTTCGGCCTACCCAGGTTGGGAGCCGCATCAGGAGCGATGCCTTTCACGAAGCTCCTCCACTGAGCGACAGGTGCGCGCCGACGGTAGGCTCGCGCTCTGATGGCATCTCCGTCGCGCCGCGCCGACGACATGCTCAAGGAATCGGCACTCGTCCCGAATTCGGACATCGGCAAGAACACCGGCGGCTTCCACCTCGGGCCGGTCGGCGGCCGCGTCGTCGGCGAGGTCGTCATCGGCTGCTCCAGACAGACCCCGGGTCCTACCTGGTGCAGCACCCTTCCTGGGTGGTGCCGACCCTGCAAAAGCCGGGGAGCGACTTTCGGATGACCGATTTTCTGACGTTCGCGGGCGTCGACCCGGCGACACGGCGGGCGCAGAGGCCTACCTTCGCATGACCGAGGCATCGTTGCCGTGACATTCCCTCGCCGGGGGGACGCCGAGGTCCCCGGGGTTACGCATGCTGCGGTCAGTACGTACGGGGGAGTCAGCTGTGGCAGTGACCATCGAACCTGAGCGGACCGTCGAGTTCGCGCCGCCGACCACTGCGGAGCAGTATGCGCCGCTCGCCCCGGCTTCGCCCGAGGAGACTGGACTCTCCCAGGCCCTGGTCGCCGACCTTGCCCTGAAGCTCCTCTATCAGCGCGGCCCGATGACCGCCACGGATCTTTCGACCGCGCTCTGCCTCCCGATGGGGAGGATCCTCCAGCCGGTGCTCGACTTCCTGAAGACGGAGCACCAGCTCGAGGTGAAGGGCGGCACCGGCCTCACCTCGTCGAGCTTCTTCTACTCCCTCGCCACCAAGGGCATCGATCGCGCGAAAGAGGCCCTGGCCCGGAACGGCTACATCGGCCCGGCACCCGTGCCGCTCGCGGCGTACACGAACCGCGTGCGCGCCCAGACGACCGGCGATCTCCACATCGGGATCGAGCAGCTTCGCAAGGCGCTCGGGGCGCTCGTGCTCCCGGAGCGCACGATCCGGCAGCTCGGCCCGGCGATCAACAGCGGGCGCTCGATCTTCCTGTTCGGACCTCCCGGCACCGGCAAGTCGACCATCGCGAAGACGCTGTCCACGATCCTCAAGGGCAGCATCGTGGTGCCGTACGCGATCCTCGTCGACGACCAGATCATCCGGGTCTACGACCCGTCGCGGCACAAGCCGCTCGTCGCTCTCGACGCGCGCTTCGACCGCCGCTGGGTCCCGGTCACCCGTCCGTTCGTCGAGGTGGGCGGCGAGCTCACCCTCGAGGA
>DATCOR010000267.1:0-5911 GCA_036564585.1 Candidatus Limnocylindria bacterium
GATGTCGACCACGACGAGCGACGCGCCGACCTGCTGGGCCAGCTGCTGCCAGGGCACGAAGTTCGAGTGATGCTCGAGGACCGTCGTCACGATCACGTCGCCGGCCCCGATGTGCTCCCGCCCCCAGGTGTTCATGACGAGGTTGAGGCCCTCGGTGGCGTTGCGGCAGAAGATGACCTCACGGGTCTGCGGCGCGTTGATGAACTTCGCGACCTTCTCCCGCGCTCCCTCGAACAGCGCGGTGGTGCGCTCGCTGAACTCGTACACGCCGCGGTGGATGTTCGCGTTGTGCTCCTCGTAGACGCTCGACATCGCATCGATGACGGCCTTCGGCTTCTGGCTCGTCGCGGCGTTGTCGAGATACACGACTGTCTTGCCGTGCGCCGTCCGCGCGAGGATCGGGAAATCCGCGCGGATGCGCTCGACGTCCAGCGGCGTCGTGGCCAGGCGTGCCGGAGCGACAGCCACTACTTGCCCACCCCGGCCGGTTCCTTGTAGAGCTCTTCCCGAACGAAGTCGTAACCCTTCTGCTCGAGCTCGGCGGCGAGCTCGCGGCCTCCGGTGCGCACGATCCGCCCGTCGACCAGCACGTGCACGAAGTCCGGCTGGACGTAGCGAAGGATCCGCTCGTAGTGCGTGATGAGGAGGATCCCGATGTCCGGCCCGCGCAGGGACTCAATGCCGGTGGCGATGGTCTTCAGCGCGTCGATGTCGAGACCCGAGTCGGTCTCGTCGAGGATGGCGAAAGAGGGCTGGAACATGTGCATCTGAAGGGTTTCGAGGCGCTTCTTCTCGCCACCGGAGAATCCGTCGTTCACCGCGCGCTTGAGGAAGTCGTCCGGGACCTGGAGGAGCTGCATCTTCTCCGCGAGCATCTTGCGGAACTGCGGGATCGGCATGTCGTTCTTCTTCTCGACGCCCGGCGTCGCGCGACGCGCGTTGATCGCCGTGCGTAGGAAGTTCGCCACGGAGACGCCCGGGATCGCGGACGGGTACTGAAAGGCGAGGAACAACCCCTTTCGCGCGCGCTCGTCCACCGGAAGCTTGAGCAGGTCGGCGCCGTCGAGGAGCACCGATCCGCGCGTCACCTTGTACCGCGGGTGGCCCATCACCGCGAGCGACAGCGTGCTCTTGCCCGAGCCGTTCGGGCCCATGATCGCGTGCACCTCACCGCTGCGGACGGCGAGGTCGATCCCCTTCAGGATCTCCTTGTCGTCCACGTTCACGTGGAGGTCCTTGATCTCGAGCGTCGACACGATGTCTCCCCCTGCGGCGCGCCCCCTAGGGCGCGACGGTGACGTTCTGCTGTGTTTGCCGCGCGAGCTCGGCGAGCGTCATGCCGTCGAGCGCCGTCGCGATCGTAGATTGGAGCTTGAGCCAGACGAGCCGCGTGCCGCACCCCTGCTCGCGCACGCAGTTGAGGACGGGATCGCCCTCGGCCGTGCAGACCTGCGGCTCGATGGGTCCCTCGAGCGCGCGCACCACGTCGCCCGCGGTGATCTCCGAAGGCTCGCGCGCGAGGGTGTAGCCGCCGCCCGCGCCACGCTTGCCGTTGACGAGCCCAGCCTTGCGCAGCACGGCGACGAGTTGCTCGAGATAGGCCTCGGGCAGCTGCTCGCGTTCCGCGACCGCGTGGAGCGAGGCCGTCCCGTTGCCGTAGTTGCGCGCGAGGTCGACCATGAGCCGCATCCCGTACTCGCCTCGGGTCGAGACGTGGAACGCGGCAGGGGTGGTTGGATTTCCGAGCACGACAGTCGGAATTCTAGCTCGCCGCGCCAAGAGCGGCTAGTGGTCCGTACGCTCGGCCGGTGACGCTCACGTTCACCCGCGCGGCTGTCGGCTCGACGAATCCCGCGAAGGTCGCTGCGGTGCGTGAGGCGCTCGTGACACTGGCCCCCGGGTGCGCGGTCACCCTCGTCGACGTGCCGTCGGGCGTGGGCCACCAGCCGTTCGGCGACACCGCGACGCGCGCCGGTGCGCTCGAGCGCGCACGGAAGGCGCTCGTCGTGGCCGGCACCGACATCGCGTTCGGCCTCGAGGGCGGCGTGGAGCTCGATGGCCCGCGCGTCTGGCTGCTCTCGTGGGTCGCGGCGATCGATCCCGCGGGCCGGGAAGGCTACGCGAGCGGCCTGCGGATGCTCCTGCCGGCCTCGCTGGCCGCCGGCCTGCGCGCGGGGGAAGAGCTCGGGACCCTCGTAGATGAATTGTTCGGAGTCGAGGACAGCAAGACCGCGAGCGGGGCGATCGGGTTGCTCACGGCCGGCGCCGTCTCACGCACCGATGCGTTCGCCGACCTTGTCGCCATGAGCCTCGCCCCGTGGATCCATCCCGACCACTATCGGTAGCGAGGGCTCGGCCGGCCGATCGTCCTTGAACGCCCGCGTGTAGAGGCGCCAGTACAGCGCCTTCGCGGCGATCAGCTCCGGATGCGTGCCGTCCTCGACGATCCGTCCGCGGTCGAGCACGAGGATCCGGTCGGCCCGCTCGACGGTCGTGAGCCGATGCGCGATCACGATCGTGGTCCGGCCGAGCATCAGCCGAGCGAGGGCCTCTTGGACGAGGTACTCGCTCTCGTTGTCGAGCGACGAGGTCGCCTCATCGAGCAGCAGGACGGGCGAGTCGCGCAGCAGGGCGCGGGCGATCGCGATCCGCTGCCGCTGCCCGACCGAGAGCTTCACGCCTCGCTCGCCGACGATGGTCTCGTACTGCTCCGGCAGGCGATCGATGAACTCGACCGCGTTCGCCGCCTCGGCCGCGGCGCGGACCTGCGCGTCGGTCGCATCGAGGCGGCCGTAGCGGATGTTGTCGGCCACCGTCGTCGCGAACAGGATCGGCTCCTGCGGCACGACGGCGATCTTCTCGCGAAGGGATCGCACGGTCAGGTCGCGCAGGTCGTGACCGTCGAACGTGATGTGTCCGGTGGTCGGGTCGTAGAACCGCGCGACGAGGCTGACCAGCGTCGTCTTTCCTGCGCCGGACGGGCCGACGAGCGCGGTCGCCCGTCCGGCCTCGAACGTCGTCGAAATGTCCGTGAGCACGAGCGGCCCTTGCGCGTACCGGAAGGAGACATCCTCGAAGGCGATGCGCCCATCGGCCGAGGCGAGCACGGTCGCGTCCGGGCCGTCGGCGATCTCGGGCGCCGTGTCGAGCAGCGCGAAGATCCGATCGGCGGCGCCGAAGGCCTCCTGCACCTGGGTCCACTGCGAAGCGAGCGCGCCGACCGGGCCGGCGACCATGCCCGCGTACAGGAGGAACGCGACGAGCTGGCCGATCGTCGCCTCGCCGCGGATCACCTGGTGTCCGCCGTACCAGAGCACGACGATCGACGCGGCCATGCCGAGGAAGCCGATGAGCGGGAACAGCGTGGACGACAGGCGCGCCCGCTCGAGCACCTTGGCGAGCGTGATCAGGAGCTTCGTGCGGAAGCGCTCGGACTCGTACTCCTCGCGGGTGAACGCCTGGACGGTCCGAACCTCGGCGATGGCCTCCTGCAGCACCCCAACGGCCTCGCCCTGGGCGTCCTGCGCCTCGCGGGAGATCGACCGGATGCGGCGACCGAGGAACTGGCCGATGAGCCCGATCGGTGGGGCCACCACGAGCGTAAGCAGCGCGAGGCGCCAGTTCATCAGGAAGATCACGACGATGCCGCCGATCAAGGTGAGGACCTGGCCGAGCACGGTGATGATCGTCTGCGTGATCACGCCGTGAACGAGCGTCGCGTCGCTGGTGACGTGGGACATGAGCTCGCCGGTCCTGCGGCGGGTGAAGAACGACAGCGACAGCGACTGGAGGTGCCGGACGATCTCCATTCGGAGATCGAAGATCACCTTCTCGCCCGTCCACGTCATCACGTAGCCGCGCAGGCCATCGATGCCCGCGCGGACGAGCAGGACCGCGATGAGCCCGAGCGCGAGCTGGTCGAGGAGCGCGGCGTCCTTCAGGCCGAGGTCGAGCACGCGGAGCACCACCTGCGGCCACACGAGCCCGAGGACCGTCGAGAGGACCAGGAGCGCGGCCGACAGCGCGAGGTTGCTGCGGTACGGGCGCACGAAGCGCAGCAGCCGCCGGTACATCGCGATCGACGGCTTCTTCTTCGGCTGACCGCTGCCGCCCATCATCATGAACGCGTGGGCGCCGCCGCCCCCGCCACCACCGCCGACCCGCATCATCATGACTTCAGGGTAAGGCTCACTTCCCGATCCCCACGTCCGCGAACAGCGTGCCCTGCGCGTTGACCACCTTCTTCGTCGCGGCGGCAGGAGGAGAGCTCCACGCAAGCGGGATGCGCGGCACCTCGCGCTGCACGATCTTGGTGACCTGCTTGTAGAGCTCGGCGCGCTTCGACTGATCCGGCTCGGCGTGCGCCTTCCGAAGCAGGCCGGCGACCTCCGCATTGATCCAGGCGCCGGCCTCGGTGGGCTCGTCCTTTCCAGTGCCGATCGCGATCTTTGGAATGAAGAATGCGCCGAGGAGCTCATCCGGATCGAATGTCGGCAGCGAGGCCACGCCGAGCCACATCGGGTAACGGTTATCGCGCACGCTCGCGGCGAACGTCACCGGGTCGATGGTGCTGGGTTCCGCGCTGATGCCAGTGGCGGCGAGGTCGGCGGCGACGGCCTCCGCGACCTTGCGCATGTCCGGGACGGTGACGTTGCCATCGAGGACGTACCAGAGCGCCACGTCAACGCTCGGGTGCCCGGAATCGGCGAGCAGCTTCTTGGCGGCGGCGACATCGGCTTTCGCGAACTCCGTGACCGAGTCGTCGTAGCCGAGCATGGCCGGCGGCGGGAACTGTGAGGCCGGAGCCGCGGTCCCCGAGTACAAGCGGTCGACAAGTCCCTGGGGGTTGAGGCCCTGGGCGATCGCCTGACGCACGCGGAGATCGTCCAGAGGCGGCAGCGACAGGTTCAGCCCGAGGTACAGGACGGTCGTCGCGGGTCGCACGACGAGCTGCAGGCTCGGATCCGTGCGGATCGTGCCGATGTCTCCGAGTGCCAGGTCCTGCACGAAGTCCTCGTTCCCCGCGCGGATCGACGCGAGGCGGGTGCCCGGATCCGGGATCGCGGTGAAGCTGAGAGTGTCGAGGTACGGCAGCGTCTGCCCGGTCGCATCGGTGCGCCAGTAGCGATCGTTGCGCTGAAGCACGAGCGGCCGGGCACCCTCGGCGCCTGTCGGGACGCGGAATGGACCGGTGCCCGAGGTCCGCGATGCCGGCGACACGATCAGGTACGGCGTCGTCGAGAGCGCGCTGAGGAGCGGGCCGTACGGCACGCGGGTCGTGACCACGACCGTGCGGACGTCGGCTGCTTCCGCCTTCTCGATGAGCGGGTCGTTCGCCCGCCCGAGGCTCTTCGCGACCGCAGCGGCATCCACCGCCGTCCCATCGTGGAACGTGACGCCGTCGCGGAGCGTGAATGTCCACGCGCGCCCGTCGGCGCCGACAAGCCACTTCGTCGCGAGCGCCGGCACCGCCCCGTTCGGTCCGCGCGTCACGAGCCCCTCGAAGATCTGGGCCGCGACGAGCGGGTTCGCATCGGCGATCTGCGGATCGAGCGACCCGATCGGCCCCGACAGCGCCACGCGAAGCGTGCCGCCGCGCGGGGTCTTCGGCGTAGGTGACGGTGTCGCTGGCGGCGCGCTCGACGGCAGGACCACCGCCGATGGCGTTGGTGTCGATGCCGGTGGCGTCGACTGACACGCCGCAAGGACGACCGCGACGACCACGATGAGCGAAAGCGGTCTCACCGAATAGTCATACCAGAGCCGCACGCGGCGCCTTACGCGAGGACGAGGACGACCCATGAATAGGAGTGAGGT
This sequence comes from Candidatus Limnocylindria bacterium, assembly GCA_036564585.1. Classification (GTDB taxonomy): domain Bacteria; phylum Chloroflexota; class Limnocylindria; order P2-11E; family P2-11E; genus UBA4735. The sequence continues at coordinate 5,818 of DATCOR010000267.1, forward strand.
GAGCGCAAGGCCGATGGCGGCGGGCGGCGGGCTTCGCGACCGGCGAATTGAGCCGCTCTGCGGCGAGTGCGCACACAAGGAACGAACGCAGTGC
>DATCOR010000273.1:0-11033 GCA_036564585.1 Candidatus Limnocylindria bacterium
GTCTTCAGGATGTGCTCGAGGAGCGGGCGCCCGGCGACCGGATGCAGGACCTTCGGGGTCTTGGACTTCATCCGCGTCGACAATCCCGCCGCAAGCACGATGGCGAGCGGTGCGTCGCCGATAGGGTGTTGCTTCAGGCTGGGGCGCCAGGATTCGAACCTGGGATAGAGGATTCAAAGTCCTCTGCCTTACCACTTGGCCACGCCCCACCGGCGGGACGCTTGGAAGGGCGACATGGCGCAAGTCTAGGTGGGGCCTCAGGCGGCGGACTGGCCGTTCGAGCCCGTGGTTCGTTTGCCGCGTTTGATGAGCTCGGCGACGCGGCGGCCACCCTTGCGGCCGAGCTGCGCGTAGCCCTCGCTCCCGAGCTGGCCCTTGCGCGCCTCGCCACCCTTGCGGCCAAGCTGCGCGTAGCCCTCGCTCCCGAGCTGGCCCTTGCGCGCCTCGCCACCCTTGCGGCCGAGGTCGGCATAGCCGCCGGCACCGAGCTGCTTCTTGCGGGCCTGACCGCCGCGGCGGCCGATCTCCCGATAGAACTCGGGACCGTGCTTCGTCGCGGTGTGCTTTCCGCCCTTCCGGCCAGCCTGCCGGACGGTCATGTCAGCCTTGTCGTCCACTGTTAGAGGGTAAGAGGACAGCGCTCGGTCGGACGGCCCGTCCGATCGTCGGTCCGAGCTCGTGCGCTCTCGCATCGAGACCCTGCCCCCGCAGAATTCGTGCGAGCCGCAACGCGTCAGCGCGTGAATCCGCCACTGCGAACAGTGACGGTCCGCTCCCTGAGAGCGCGAGGGTCACGCCTTTGGATCCCGCGATGAGCCGCGTCTCACCGATATCGCGGCAGACGCGGCTCGCGGCATCGAGGAGGTCGTTACGAAGATGCGAACGGATCGTCGCAGGAGTGATGCGTTCTTCGTCGAAGGCCCGGACCAGTGACGCGGACCGCTCCCCGTCACTCCATTCCTCTTTGCGCAGCGCGCGGAAGACCAGAGGCGTCGCGACCCGTGCGACCACCCGGACGAGCACGATCCAGAGCGGATCAGCGGGCGGCGGGAGCTCGCGAACGTGCTCGCCGCGTCCCGAGATCGACGCGAAGCGCGCGTTCGACGCGAAGAACGGCACGTCCGAGCCGAGGGTCGCGCCGACCGCCAGGAGGTCGGCATCGACGCGCCAGACCTGCGCGAGCCCGCGGAGCGTCGCTCCGGCGTCGCTCGAGCCCCCGCCCAAGCCGGCGGCGACCGGGATCCGCTTCGCGACGCGTACATGGGCGGCCGGCGCGTGACCGGTCGCGGCTGCGAGCGCCAGGACGGCGTGCGCGGAGAGCTCTCCGGCCGAGGCGCTGCCCACCATCGGATCGGGGCGGACCTGCACATTGAGCCGCGTCGATGCCGCGACGCGCACGCGATCGACCAGATCGATCGTGGCGAAGACGCTCCGTAGGTCGTGGTATCCGTCGTCGCGAACGCCGACGACCTCGAGGGTCAAGTTGATCTTCGCCGGAGCGGCGAGCCGGACCGACCGGCTCATCCGAGGGCCGTCGCGAGCGCGACCCATTCCGCGAGCGACAGCTCCTCGGGACGTCGGGCTGGATCGATGCCCGCGCCACGCAGTGCCGCGTCCGCGCGGTCCTTCGCGACGCCGGCCTCGAATCCGAGGGCGCTTCTCAGCTGCTTGCGCCGATGGCGGAAGGCGTCGCTCACGAGTGCCAGGAAGCGGTGCTGATCGAGCGGCGCGAAGGCCGGCGTCGCGTGCGTGCGCAGCGCGACGATCGCGGAGTCCACCTTGGGCGGCGGCCGGAACGAACGCGCCGGGACCCGCCGCACGATGGATGGCGTGGCGAAGGACTGGACGAACACCGAGAGGAACCCGCGCTCCTTCACATCGGCCGGCTGCGCGACGATCCGGCGCGCGACCTCGTCCTGCACGAGCACAACGATGCGAGGCGGACGCTCGGCGTGCTCGAGGAACTTCATCAGCAGGGGCGACGTGATCTGGTACGGCAGGTTGGCGACGATGCGGGTGGGCCGCCGCGGGCCGAGCGCGTAGAGGTCGACCGCGAGCGCATCGGCGCGGACGATCCGCACGTTGTCCCGACCGCCGACGGTGTCGTTGAGCACCGCGATCATGCGCTCGTCGACCTCGACCGCGGTGACCGAGCGCGCGCGGTCCGCGAGCACGGCCGTGAGCACGCCGGGGCCCGGTCCGATCTCCAGCACGTCGTCGTCGGCCGAGAGCTCGGCTGCGTCGACGATCGCCGCGAGCGCGGAGCGATCGACGAGGAAATGTTGGCCGATCCCCGTGGCCGCGCGGACGTCGTGACGCTCGAGGACGGCACGAAGGGCCTTGGGATCGCTGAGGTCGCGACTCATCGCCGCGAGCCTAGGGCTGGGCGGCTACTTACAGGCCCATTGGCCGGCTTGGCCCTTTGCGAACATGAATGCGGCGACATTCGCATTCGCGACCGGGTCCCACACGCTCGCACCACCATATCCAGCGGCTGCACTATTCGCGCGCCAGGTGCCGGGGATGATCTGGAAGAGACCCGACGCGCCGAGGATCCCGTTGTACGCGAGCGGGTCGTAGCGGCTCTCGCAGTACGCGACGCGCAGCAGCGTCTCGGCATCGACACCGTATTTGGCGGCGGCGGTCCGGATGATCGTCTCGATGTCAGCGGGCGGTGGTGGTGCGGGCTTGTACTTCGTCCCGACGTGGACCACCTGCGCGACCGGCGCGACGACCGGCTCGGTCGCGACGATCGTCCGGCCGGCCTCGACGCCGTTCACCCACCGGACGGCGAAGGTCACCGTCGACTGGCCGGGGGCACCGGCCGCAGAGACGAAGCGCCAGCCCACGTACTGGTCGGGCTCGGCGATCGTCTGGACCGGCGCCGCGATCGACACCGTCTCGACGACGGTGGACTCGACGACCCGCTCGATGCCGACGATCGCGCCCGGCACGATCGGCCCGTCGGCGGCGACCTCGAGCCGGTCCTGGGCGCCGAGGCTGATGCCGGCGCGGTCCAGGAACGTCGCAACGGTCCCCGGCTGGGCCCGGAAGGCGAGTCTGGTGCCGCCGTCCACGACGGTCACCAGGAAGCCCCGGGTGAGCTCGATCCGGAGGCCCGGAACGAGCGCCTGGCCGGCGGCCACCGAGAGCCGGTCGCCGGAGGTCACCTCGACGCCCGCGGTGCGAAGGAGGTCGCCGACCGTTTCGTCGGGCTCGGCATCGGTCGCCAGGGCGATCCCGTCGATGACCAGGGTGACGCCGGTGAGCGTGTCGATCGCCGCCAGGGGCCGGAACCGGGCGAGCCCGGACTCCCGCTCGTAGCCCGCGACGGCCACAAGCGGCAGCTTGCCGCGGGCCGGGGCGGCCACTGACCACGTCGCCGCCATGAGGACGAACGCGAGCAGCCCCAGGCAGGCATTCCGAAGCACGCGCCGAACGGCGTAGCTGTGGATGTTCGCTCCCTCCCCACCCGCCCGATCGCACACGGCCACAGCAGAGCCAAGGTGTACGAAAGGGGGACGCGGAAAGGGTACCAAACCGGGCTGTGCGCCCGTTCGCGGTGGCAGGCGGGCACCGGCCTGGGTGGTTCGCGCCCGACCGGTACCCCCAGGACCCCCTTTACGGCTCCGTCGGGCGCCACCCGCGCTGCCGGAGATGGTCGCGCAGGGCCGGCCCGACGTCGTCGCGGCCGAGCGCGTGGTCAACGAACGCCACGACGTAGCCGGCGCGGTCGCCCGCGTCGTAGCGGTCGCCACGCAGCTCGAGGGCCCAGACCGGCTCCCTCGCCGCGAGGGCGTTGACCGCGTCGGCGAGCCAGATCTCTCCGCCACGTCCCGGCGCCTGGTGCTCCAGCAGCTCGAAGATCGCCGGCTCGAGCACGTAGCCGTGAACACCCGCAAGGTCGCTCGGTGCCTCGTCGGGCGTCGGTTTCTCGACCATCCCGGTCACTCGGAACGCCCCGCGCTCGGGCTGGCCGGCGAAGACCCCGTAGCGCGACGCCTGCTCCCGCCCGATCCGCGTCGCGCCCGCGACGCTGCCGCCGAGGCGTTCCCGAAGGTCGAGCATCTGGCGGAGCGCCGGGGTCTGGCCAACGACGATGTCGTCCCCCCAGAGCATCGCGAAGGGCTCGTCCCCCACCGCCTCGCGCGCCACGAGGACCGCCTGGCCGTTCCCCTTCGGCTCCGGCTGGACGACGACCTCGACCGTCGCGAGGGTCTGTGGCCGGATGAGCGCCGCGAGCTCGGTGGCCCGGCCCTCGGCCCGGAGGCGCGCCTCCACTCGGGGAGTGGGCTGGAAGTACGCGGCGAGCGACTCCTTCCCCGGCGCGATGACCAGGATCACGCGCTCGATGCCCGACGCCGCGCACTCGCTGACCACGAGGTCGAGCACCGGCGTGTCGACGATCGGAAGGAGCTCCTTCGGGACCGAGCGGCTGAACGGCAGGAACCGGGTCCCGAGACCTGCGGCCGGGATCACCGCCGTGCGGACGGGCCTCATTGCTTGGCCGAGACCGACAGCGTGAACGCCGTCGTCTGCGTGGAGCGCGGCGCCAGTCCGGTCACCGCGAGCACGGGGGCCTTCCGGTCCGTCGAGCCGTCGACGTCGAGCTCGAGCGCGCCGTCCTCCACGACGTGCCGCTCGACCGTCGGCAAGGTACCGAACCGGATCACCTGAACGACGTATCGCTGCTTCACGACGTTGGAAGACCGGATGAACCCATTCGCGGTCCAGCCCGCGTCCTGCTCGGCGTCGTCGGTGAAGTTGACCTCGGGGATCGTAATGTCGTCGACCGCGAAGCCGTCGAAGTCGAGGGCGGCGTCGGTCACGTACTCGAATCGCAGCTGTACCTTCTTGCCCGCGTACGCGCCGAGATCCGCGGTCTGCTTCACCCAGGCCGGTTTCGTCCCGCCCCCGGACATGCCGGTCATGCCGTTCCCGAGATTGTTCCCATTCGGGTCGCTGGCTGTCGTCGCGTCGGTCTTCACGGTCGTCCAGCTCTGGCCGTCGTCGGTCGACACGGCGACATACACGTAGTCGAAGTCGGGCTCGACGTCGTACCAGCTCCAGAACGACAGCGTCGCCTTCGTGACCGCCGACAGATCGACCGTTCGGGTGAGCGTCGAATCGAGCCCGTCGACCCGATCGGACCACCAGAACATGTGCCCCGCATGCGGATCGGTCGGGATGATCCGCTGCGTGGTCGAGGCGCTGAATTTCACGTGCACTGACGCCTGGGGCAGCGCGACGTAGCGCGCCGCGTACTCGTGAACGGTCGCCCGGAAGTCCGCACCGACGTTCGCGCGGTCCTGCGCCGTCGGCGCGGCCGGAGACAGCCGGGTCGCCGCGTACGCGAGCGTGGGATCGGGATTCTGGCCGATGAGCGCGTTCGCGGCGACGAAATTCGCGTACTGCTCGTCCATCCCCGGCTGCCCGCGGGCTTTGAGGACCGTGTCGACGTCGAGCGGCGTGTCCACCCCATGCGCGAGGAGCGCGTTGATCAGGTCGTCGCCGCCGGCATGCTCGCGGAGGAACTCGAGGAACAGCAGCGCCTCGCCGTAATGCAGTGTGGCGTCCTTGTCGAGGTCGCTCCAGTCGTTGAGCTGCGTGTCGGGCTGGCGGAGGAACTGCTGGTCGAAGCCGTTGGGTGCGCCGGCGAAGCGCTCGCAGAGCTGGGCGTGGCCCTCGTCGAACCAGACGATCGATCGCATGCGCTTGTTGAACTGGATCATGTGGCAGAACTCGTGGGCCAGCACGGTGTAGAAGCTGTCGGTCGCGAGACGTGCCGCCGTGGCGTTGACGTAGATCATCTCGCGCTGGGCCGAGAACTGATTGACCCACACTGGGTACTCATCCGCCGACGAGTAGTAGCCGGCCGCGCGGCCCGGGATACGCGCGATGAGGACGTCGATCCGCGGGTCGGAATCGATCCCCGGCGTCCATTCGGACCCGTACGCCGTGCGGTCCGCGGGGTAGATCTTGGTCTCGAATTGGGTCGCCGTCGTCTGCAGCGCCGCGGCGTCTACGGTGACGCCATCGGCGATCCACCACTTCGAGTGGTCCGTGAGGACCCGGAGCGTCGCGCCCACCTGCACGTTCTTCTTCGCGTCGAAGTCGTAGGTCCAGAACTGCGCCTGGCTGCCGGCGGCCTCCTCCGGCGCGGCCGGGCGGGCGGCCGTGAACGGCGCGGCGGGCGTGCCGTTGCGACCCCGTATGCGGCGGGTCAGCTCGAATAGATCGGCCATCGGCAGCGGGTTCTTGGCCAGGGCATCGGTCATGTCGACAACAGCCGCATTCAGCGACGGTGATGGCAGAGACGGTGACGGCGTCGACGTCGTCGGTGGCGGCGTCGCGGTGCAGGCCCCGAGGACGACCAACCCGGCGAGCAGCGGTCCGGCCCGCCTCAGCACCGCGCGTATCCGTCGGCCAGCGTCTTGGTCGCGACCACGCGACCGTCGCGCAGGTAGCGGCGCGGCACCCGTGGCTTGATCGCCGTGACCACCTCGTAGGTGATCGTGCCGGATGCCCGGGCGAGATCGTCCGCGCTCGCCGTCGCGCCGAGCTGCGTCCCGATCACGACGACCTCGTCCCCGGCGTTCACGTCGCCGACATCCGTGACGTCGAGCATGACGTGGTCCATCGCCACGCGCCCGGCGATGGGCACGGCCTGACCGTGCACGAGCAGCCGCGCCGCCCGCGACGCACGCGACAGGCCGTCGCCGTAGCCGACTGGCACGGTGGCGATCCGCCCATCGCGGGGCAGCCGGTACTCGTGGCCGTACGACACCCCGGTGCCCTTCGGCACGTCGGCCGTGCGGTGGACCCTCGATCGCCACGCGAGCGCGGGCCGCAGGACGAGGCGCTGCGCGAGATGCGGCGCCGCGTCGAGGCCATAGAGCGCAAGGCCGGGCCGCACGGCGGTCACGCGCGTGCGGATCGGCAGGCTCGAGATGCCGCCGGAGGCGCTCGTGTGCACCCACCGCGGCGCGGTGATGGCATCGAGGAACGCGTCGAAGCGGTCGAGCTGCTCGTTGGAGGGTGCCGGATCCTCCTCCTCGGCGCGCGCGAGGTGCGTGAAGACGCCATCGACGCGCACGCCCGCGAGCTCTCCGATCTTGCGATACCGGTCGGCCGCGACGTCGAGCGGCGCGCCGAGCCGGGTCAGACCGGTGTCGACCTTGAAGTGGAGCGTCGCGGTCTTCCCGGCGGCCCGCGCGGCTTCTCCCATTGCCCGCGCGCTCTCGATGTCCCACACGGTGACCGCGAGATCGAGGGCGACGGCCGCGTCACGCTCGGCCTGCTCCTGCGCGCCGAGCAGCACCAGCAGCGGGTCGCGCGGCCGGGTGCGGCGCAGCACCACGGCCTCCTCCACGGTCGCCACGGCGAGGGCGGCCGCTCCGGCGTCCATCGCCGCCTCGGCGACAGCCTCGGCGCCATGCCCGTAGCCGTCGGCCTTCACGACGGCGATCACGTCGACCGTGGCGAGCGCACGGACCGCTCGGGTGTTCGCCGCGACGGCATCGAGGTCGATGTCGGCGATCGTCGTGCGCAGGATCCCCGTCACGACGCCCTTAATATCTCGCGCATCGCGCGCGGCAGCGCGTCGGCGATGTCGGAGGCGAGCGCACCCGACTCGCCGATCTCGCTCGCGAGGAGCGCTCCGGCCCGGCCGTGGATCCACACCGCGGCGCATGCGGCCGCGAGCGGCGCGAGCCCGCGCGCGAGGAACGCGGCGACGGCGCCCCCGAGCACGTCGCCCGAGCCGCCGACCCCGAGCGTCGGGTTCGGCAGATCGTGGACGAACGTCTTCTTGCCGTCCGTGACGATGGTCACCGCGCCCTTGAGCGCGACGGTGGCCCCCCATTCACGGGCGTGCCGCTCGGCGAACGCGATCCGGCCGCTCCCCGCGGGCACGACCCGCCCGGCCATGCGCGCGGCCTCGCCGTCGTGCGGTGTGAGCACGCACCGCGGGGGGACGAGCTTCATCCAGTCCTCGGTGCGCGCGAGCGCGTTCAGGCCGTCGGCATCGACGACCGTCGGCGTGCTCCGGTTGTTGCGGAGGAGCGCTCCGACGAACTCGTCCGTGCCGGGAGCATGCGCGAGTCCCGGGCCGACCAGCAGCGCCTTCACCTTCTCGGCGATGACCGGCGTGAGCTGCGCGGCCGACGCCGTGGCGACCACGCCTGGCTGAGCCTCGGCCAGCGCGAAGAACGTGAGGTTCGGATCGCTTCCCGCGATCGCGTCCACGACCGACCGCGCGCTCGCGACCGTCACGACGCCCGCACCGCAGCGGGCGGCCGCTCGAGCGGCCAGGACGATGGCGCCGGGATACCGCATCGAGCCGCCGACGACCAGGACCCGGCCGCGCTGCTCCTTGCCGGCATCAGCCTCGAGCGGCTTCAGCACGGCCCGGACGGCACGCGCGTCGAGGGGCGCCGGCGCGATCTCCTTCGCGGCGCTCAGGCCGGCCCCGCGCGGGTGCCGACGGCGACGGCGACCGCGAGGTCGCGGATGTGCGAGATGCTCACGGCGAGCGGCGAGGTCAGGCCGAGCGCACGGCGCCGCTCCTCCGCGCGGCCGTGCAGCGCGACGATCGGCTGGCCGAGCGGCGTGCGTTTGATCTCGATCTCGCGCCAGCCGACCCCACGGATCCCGAGCCCGAGGACCTTCGACACGGCTTCCTTCGCGGCCCACCTGCCCGCGAGATGCAAGATGTTGCGCCGGCAGTACCCGCGCTCCCACTCCGTATAGACGCGTAGCAGGAATCGGTCGTCGTGCCGCTCGAGCACGCCTTTGATCCGCACGGTCTCGATGATGTCGATCCCGACCTCGTTCGTCACTCGACGGTGACAGCCTTCGCCAGGTTCCGCGGCTGGTCCACGTCGTTGCCCCGGCGGTCGGCGACGTGGTACGCGAGGAGCTGGAGTGGCACGACCGCGAGCGCCGGTGACAGCAGCTCGTTCGTGGCAGGGATCCGGATGATCTCGTCGGCGTGCTCCACGATCTCCTCGTCGCCGTCGGTCGCGAGCGCGATGACGACGCCCGCGCGCGCGCGGACCTCCTGGATGTTCGACAGCATCTTCTTGTACACCGAGTCCCGGAGGGCGATCGCCACGACCGGAAGGTCCTTGTCGATGAGCGCGTTCGTCCCATGCTTCATCTCGCCCGCGGCGGTGCCCTCGGCATGGATGTAGCTCAGCTCCTTGAGCTTCAGCGCGCCCTCGAGCGCGGTTGGGTAGTTCACGCCGCGGCCGAGGTGGAGGAAGTTGCTCGCGGTGTGATAGCGGTAGGCGAGCGCCTTCAGCTTCGGCTCCTCGCGGAGCACCGCGTCGATGAGCGTCGGCAGGTGGAACGCCTCGGCGAGGAGCTTCCCTGCCTCGGGATCGCCGATGGTACCGCGCCGCTGCGCCAGGTAGATCGCGAAGAGATAGAGGTCTACGAGCATCGCGGTGTACGCCTTCGTCGACGCGACGCTGATCTCCGGGCCGGTATGCAGGTAGATGACGTCGTCGGACACGCGGCTGGCCTCGCTCCCCATGACGTTCACGAACGTCAGCAGGCGGGCACCGCGCTTCTTCCCCTCCTGCATGGCGGCGAGCGTGTCGACCGTCTCGCCCGACTGCGTCACGGCGATGACCAGCTGACCCTTCGACACGACGGGCTCGCGGTACCGGTACTCCGACGCGATGTCCACGTCGCACGGGATCCGCGCCAGCCGCTCGACGAGGTATTTGCCGATGAGGGCGGCGTGGTACGCGGTGCCGCAGGCCACGAAGCTGATCCGGGGCAGCGCCTTCACGTATTCGTCGGTCATCTTGAGGTCCTCATCGAAGATGACCCGGCCGGTCGCGCGGTCGACGCGCCCGAGCAATGTGTCCGAGATCGAGCGCGGCTGTTCGAAGATCTCCTTCAGCATGAAGTGCTTGTAGCCCGACTTCGCGGCCGCGATCGCGTCGAGCGCGATGGTGCGTGCCGGACGCTCGATGGGCGCGCCGTCGGCGATGCTGCGGAAGCGCACGCCCCCCTGCGTGACGATCGCGAGATCGCCACCCTCGAGGAAGCTCATCTGGCGGGTGTGCTCGAGGAGCGCCGTCATGTCGGATGCGACGAAGTTCTCGCCCTTCCCGTGGCCCACGATGACCCCGCCGGCGTTGCTGATGCGCGCGGCCACGATCGTCCCCGGGTCAGACGTCGAGATGAACGCGAGCGCGGCCGCCCCCTCGAGCCGCGGCAGTACTGCGAGCGCGCTGTCCTCGAGGGACCTGCCGCGCTTCAGTTCGTCCTCCAGGAGGTGCACCACGACCTCGGTGTCGGTCTCGGAGGTGAAGGTATGCCCGGCCGCGACGAGCGGCGCCTTCAGCGCCTGGAAGTTCTCGATGATCCCGTTGTGGATGACCGCGGTCGCGCCGGTGCAGTCCACGTGCGGATGCGCGTTCGCCTCCGTCGGCCGGCCGTGCGTCGCCCACCGGGTGTGGCCGATGCCCGTATCGCCAGCCGCCGGCCGCTTCGCGACGACGGCGGCGAGGTTGTCGAGCTTGCCCTCGGCGCGACGCACCTCGAGCGTGTGGTCGCGCTCGATCGCGACACCCGCGGAGTCGTAGCCGCGGTACTCGAGACGGCGCAGGCCGCTCATCAAGAGCGGCAATGCGTCGCGTGGCCCGGTGTAGCCGACGATCCCGCACATTGCCTAATCTCCGGCGTTGCCGGAGACACGCCCCGGCGGGATGTTCTCGCTCGTCGGGGCAAAGCCCCTCCTCGCTCGTCTTGTCATCTAAGCGAGCGCCTCCGCCGCTTCGGCGGCGAGCGCCTCGACGATGCGCTTCGCGACCGCATCGTCCCGCGCCTCGACGGTGATGCGGAGTACCGGCTCTGTGCCCGACGCCCGCACGACGAGCCGGCCCGCGGTGCCGAGCTCGGTCTCGGCCTTGCGGACCGCGGACGAGAAGCGCGTGACTTCCTTCCACTCGCGCCGCCGCGGCGCCTTCACGTTCTTCGTGATCTGCGGCCAGTGCTCGATCTCCCGCGCCAGCTCG
>DATCOR010000277.1:0-2451 GCA_036564585.1 Candidatus Limnocylindria bacterium
GGCGAGGAGTTCTACCTGAAGGGCCACTTCCCGGGGAACCCGATCGTGCCGGGCGTGATCCTCACGGAATCGATGGCCCAGGCAGCCACGGTGTGCGCGATGGCCCATCCGGATTACCGCGACGGGCTCGGCCTGTTCGCCGGCATCGAGGAGATGCGGTTCAAGCGGATCGTGCGGCCCGGCGAGACCGGCCGGTTCACCGCGACGTTCGAGAAGATGCGCCGCGGCTACGGCCGCGCGAAGGTCACGACGCACGTCGGCGACGAGCTCGCGGCCGAGGGCATCATCCTCGCGCTCTTCCAGCCGACCGCGAAGTCAACGCCGTGAGCGAGCTCTCCAAGACAGCGCGGAAGGTCGCGTTCCGCTCGGCGAACGACGCGCTCTGGCGCGACATCCGGTACGGCGAGCTGCAGGACGCGCTCCGCGCCCTCCGCGGTGCGGCGGCGGTGCTCCTGGGAAAGCTCGACCCGGCCGAGCGGGCCATCGTCGAGGCGGCGATCGCGCAGGCGGATCGGACGCTCGCCGACAGCGAGGCGCGGCCGAAATGAAAGCGGTCGAGATCGTGGGCGTCCCGATGGACCTCGGCGGCTTCCGTCGCGGCGTCGACATGGGGCCGTCGGCGATCCGGTACGCCGGCCTGCGCCGCGCGCTCGCGGGCCTCGGCTACCGGGTCACCGACCGCGGGAACATCCGCGTCCAGGATCGCGATCAGGATCCCGAGATCGAGTACGCGCATGGCGCGCGGCAGGCGCACCACAGCGAGGAGATCGTGCGCGCGTCGGAAGAGCTCGCGACCGCCGTCGCGGACATCGTGCGCGGCGGCGCGATCCCGGTCGTGCTCGGCGGCGACCACTCGATCGGCATGGGCACGATCGCGGGCCTCGCGCGCGCCGGGCATCGGGTCGGCGTGATCTGGGTCGACGCGCATGGCGACATCAACACGCCGGACACGACGCCGTCGGGCAACGTGCACGGGATGCCGTTCGCGGTCGCGCTCGGCATCGCGGAGGATCCCTTCCCGGCGTCGCTCCGCGGCACGACCGACGGGAAGTGCGGCGTGCTCCTGGCGATCCGCGACGTGGACTCCGGTGAGAAGGAGAACATCAAGCGCGCCGGTGTCACAACGATCACGATGTCGGACATCGACCGCAACGGGATGGCGAAGGCGATGGAGAAGGCGATCGGCGTCGCGTCGAAGGGCGACGGCATCCACCTCTCGCTCGACATGGACGCGATCGATCCCGACGAGGCGCCTGGCGTGGGCACGCCGGTGCGCGGCGGGCTCACATACCGCGAGGTGCAGCTCGCGATGGAGATGCTCCACGCGTCCGGCAAGCTCCGCTCGATCGAGGTGTGCGAGGTCAACCCGATCCTCGACCGCGAGAATCGCACCGCCACGCTCGCAGTGGAGCTCATCGCGAGCGCGCTGGGGCAGACGATCCTATAAGTCGTGGCGCTCCGGCTGGTCCATGCGCTCGCGGGACTGATCCTCGGCTACGGCATCGTGACGGGGCCGTTCGTGTTCAACCTCGTCTTTGACCTAGGGGCGGTGTTCGCGGTCGGCGCGCTGCTGCTCGCGATCGTCGCGGAGCGATCGATCCGCCGCTCGTGGCCGCTCCTTCTAATGGCCGCGGGCTTCCCCGCAGTCGTCGGCTTGCGCACACTTGGCCTCCCCGATTGCGGTCCAACGCTCGCGCTCGGCACGGCATGCCTCGCCGCTCCGCTCACTCGCCAGATCACCGTCGTAGCGCTGGCCGCGGCCGCGCTTGCGATCGGGCTGGCCGGGGTGGATCTGCGGCGCGAATTTCGGCCATGACGTCGCGCCGTTACCGACGCCGACCCTGACCGACCGCCATGCAGCAAACCGGTCAGCCCGTGACTCTTCCTCTATGACACCGTGTACGCCATGACTGCCGACACCGCTGCCAAAGCGCTCGACTGGGACCGCTTGTTCCAGGCTCACTACCGCTCGCTGTACCGGGCCCTCGTGGGTGCGACCGGCCGGACGGATGGGGTGGACGACGCGATCCAGGACGCCTTCCAGGAAGGCTTGCGCGGCAAGCTGCCAGGCGAGGTCCGATCGGTCGAGGGCTGGCTGTTCGTCGTCGCGCTCAACAAGATCAAGCGCACCCAGCGCCGCGGGATGCGCTTCGTGCCGCTCCGCCGGCAGGAGCAGTCGGCCGACGCGATCGATGCGGCGAACACGCGCGTCGATGTGCTCGCGCGGCTCGAGACGCTCTCACAGCGTGAGCGCGAGCTGCTCGTCGCGAAGTTCTACGTCGGGCTCACCCAGGACGAGCTCGCGAAGGCCCTGGGGATCTCGCGCGGCACCGTGTCATCCGCGATCAGCCGCGCAGCGGCGCGATTCCGCGCAGGGGGTACGCAATGAGCGATTCCGAACGGTTCGACGACCTCACTCACGAGCTCGTGACCGGGCTCGATGAGATCCAC
>DATCOR010000287.1:0-3031 GCA_036564585.1 Candidatus Limnocylindria bacterium
GTGTCGAGCAGGCTCGCGCGGAGCGTGGGGCGCGCCACGGACTGCGACGCGGCGGTCGGGTTCTGGACCCGGATCGGGTCCGCTGTGAGCGGCGCGCCATCAGGCGTAAGCCGCTCGAGCCAGGCCGGATCGATGAGCGAGTACGACACGATCTCTTGCAGGCCGAAGCCGACGAGGCGGTCGCGGACGCGCTCGCGCAATTCCTCGAGCGGATGGCGCTCGTGCAGCGGCAGCGGGCCGTCCGGGACCCGGACGGGGATCCGGTCGTACCCGACGATCCGCGCGATCTCCTCCACCACGTCCTCGGTGATGCCGATGTCCGTGCGGATCGGGGGCGGCGTGACGACGAACGTGTCGCCGGACTCGGCGTACTGGAACCCGAGCCGCTTCAGCGCATCGAGCGACTCCTCGCGCGGGAAGTCGACACCGAGGATCCGCGTGACGTCGCTGAACCGCAGCTTGATGTTCGGCCGGTGCCACGGCTTCGGATACACGTCCATCGCGCCGACGACCTTCGCGCCGGCGTGCTCGATGAGCAGCTCGACCGCGCGGGCGAGCGCCTGCGGCACGAGCTCCGGACTGAGGTTGAGCCGGAACCGCGCGCTGGCCGCGCTCTGCTGCGAGAGCCCGAGCTTCTGCGCGGTCCGATCGATCCCGCGCGGCTCGAAGCTCGCGCACTCGAGCGCGATCCGCGTGGTGCCCGGCCGGATCTCCGAGTCGGCGCCGCCCAGGATGCCGGCGATCCCGAGCGACCGCTCGCCGTCGGCGATGACGAGCACATCCGGCGCGAGCAGGCGGTCCACTCCGTCGAGCGTGCGCAGCGATTCACCGGGGTGCGCGCGGCGCGCGACGAGGGCGCTGCCCTTCAGATGGTCCGCGTCGTACGCGTGCAGCGGCTGGCCGAGCTCGAGCATCACGTAGTTCGTGATGTCGACCGCGTTGTGGATGGGCCGCATCCCCGCGGCGATCAATCGTTCCTGCATCCACTTGGGCGACGGCCCGATGGTCACGTTCTCGAGCAGTGCCGCGCCAAAGCGGCGGCACCCCTCGGGATCCTCGATGCGGACCGAGAGGCGCTTCGGGTCGAGTTCCCAGCGGAGCTTGGCCATCGCCGGCTCGCGGAGCGCGACCCGCTGGACGGCCGCGAGCTCGCGCGCGACACCGACGACGCCCATGCAGTCCGAGCGGTTCGGCTGGAGCTCGAGGACGAGGAGGGGATCGCCGAGCGCGTCGGCGAGCGGCTGGCCGACCGTCAACGATTTGTCGAGGATGAGGATGCCCTCGTGATCCTCGCCGAGACCGAGCTCCTTCTCGGAGCAGACCATCCCCTCGCTCACGATGCCGCGCATCTTCTTCGGCTCGAGCGTCAGCCAGCCGTCGCCATGGCCTTCGCGCAGCCGCGCGCCGACCTCGGCGTACGGGACGATGTCGCCCTCGGTGAGGTTCGGGGCGCCGGTCACGACGGTCTTCTCGCGCCCCTCGCCGTAGTCGACCGTCGCGAGGAGGAGCTTGTCGGCGTTCGGGTGCTTCTCGAGCTTGGCGATCCGCCCGACCCACACGTGCTCCCACCCGCCGCCCGGCCGCTCGATCCGGTCGACCTCGGTGCCGCTCATGTGCAGCTGGCGCGCGATCTCGTCGGCCGAGCCTTCGGCGTCGGCGTAGTCCTTCAACCACGAGATCGGCACCCGGATCGTCGGCATGGCTAGACGCCCTCCAGGTAGCGCAGGTCGTTCTGGTAGAAGAGCCGGATGTCCGGCGTGCCGGTCAGCACGCCGGCGAGCCGGTCGACGCCGCCGCCGAACGCGAACCCCTGGTACTTCGCCGGGTCGTAGCCGACGCGACGCAGCACGTCCGGGTGGACCATCCCGCAGCCCGCGGCCTCGATCCACCCCGAGCCGGCGCACGTCGCGCAGCGTCCGCCGCCGATCTGGCCCGTCCCGTCACAGACGAAGCAATCGAACGCGATCTCGGCCGACGGTTCGGTGAACGGGAAGTAGTCGGGACGGAACCGCACCTTGCGCTCGCCGCCGAAGATCTGTCGCGCGAAGCTGTAGAGCACGCCCTTGAGGTCCGCCATCGACATCTTCTCGTCGATCGCGAGGCCCTCGTACTGGAAGAACACGCTCTCGTGCGTGGCGTCGGTCGCCTCGAAGCGATAGCAGCGGCCGGGCACGATGATCCGGATCGGCGGGCGGCGCTGCTCCATGGTGCGGATCTGCATCGGCGAGGTGTGCGTGCGGAAGAGCATCGGCCCCATGTCGCGGCCCGCATCACGTGCGCGCGCGGTCGCGCCGCCGGACGCCGTCCGCGCGAGCGACAGCGCGATGGCGGAGTCCTGCGCCACCCAGAGCGTGCTGAACTTGTCGCGCGCGGGGTGGCCGGCCGGGATGTTGAGCGCCTCGAAGTTGTAGTAGTCCCACTCGATCTCCGGACCTTCGACCGACTCGAAGCCCATGCCGAGGAAGATCCGCGAGATGTCGCGGATCGTGCGCGAGATCGGATGCAGCCGCCCGAGCCGCACCGGCCGACCCGGCAGCGTGAGGTCGAGGGCGCCACCGCTCAGGCTCCGATCGAGGCTGGCTGCGCGCAGGACCCGCTCGCGCTCGGCGATCGCGGTCTCGATCGCCGACTTCGCGGCATTGAGCGCCGCCCCGGCGGCGGGACGTTCCGCGGCCGGCAGGGCGCTCACGGCTTTCATCCGCGTTGTGAGCTCGCCTTCCTTGCGCCCGAGATACCGGACGCGCAGGCCCTCGAGCGCGGCCTCATCCGCCGCGTCGGCGATGTCTCGCAGCGCGTTCGCGGTCCGCTCAGTCAGCTCGCGCTCGTTGGCCATGCGTCTCCTTCCGGGCAAGCAAAAAGCCCTCGTCCCCTCGGGACGAAGGCTTGCCTCCGTGGTACCACCCGTGTTCCGGTCACGACGTGACCGACACTTCATTCGAGCGCTATCGGGCTCGACCCGGACCGGCTTTCACCGATCGGCTCCGGAGCGAATTCCCGCTGTCGTTCTCGCGATCGGCTCTCAGTCTTGACC
>DATCOR010000002.1:0-6378 GCA_036564585.1 Candidatus Limnocylindria bacterium
CGACGACAAACGCGTTCCAGCCGATCGACAGGGTGCCGAGGGCCTCGACCATGTCGGCACGGACCACCTCGACGCCGTCGGGGAATCGCTCCTGCGACGCGAACTCCGGCCGGTCGTCGATGACCGTCACGTCGTAGTCGAGACCGTGGGCGAGCTTCGCGAGCGCGAGGCCAACGTGTCCCGCGCCCACGACGACGAGGTGCGGCTTCGCGACGATCGGCTCGACCAGAAGCTCGCTTCCCTCATCGAGTGGCGCCGTGCGCGCCGTACCGGCCTTCAGCGCTTCGGCCGCGATGGCGCGAGCGCGCGCGTCGAGGTCTGCATCTCCGAGCGTCCCGCCCGATGCGCCGCTCTGTTCGACGTAGAGGCGGCCCGACGGAACGATGTCGCGGCCCGCCTTGCGGAGCAGCGTGGCGAGCGCGATGGGGGTGCCCGTCGACGACGCGGCGAGCACATCGGCCAGCAGGTCGCGATCGGCGACCGTGAGCGCGCCGGCGCCCGGCTCGATGTGGATCCACATCGTTCCGCCGCACACGAGGCCGGTGTCCCAGGCGAGATCCTCGGTGAGCTCGTACTCGCGGAGCGACGAGCCGCCTTCCTCGATGACACGCTTGGCCTCGGCGAACGCGTCGCCCTCGACGCATCCGCCGCCGAGGGTGCCGTACGTGCGGCCGAGGTCGTCCACGAGCATCTTCGCGCCGACCACCTGCGGCGTGGAGCCGATGGTGCGCACGACGGTCGCGACGGCGAACGGCCGGCCCTCGCGGCCGAGTTCCGCCATGCGCGCGTAGAGCTCCCTCACAGGCTCAAGTCTCTCATGGCGCGCGATACGTCCCGTGCTGGGGCACCACGCTGCCAAAGCTGTCGACGACCGTGCGATCTCCGAGGTCGCTCCGCAGCGTGATCGGGACCGGGACGACGATCCCGATCGAAGGCCACGATCCGCTCGGAGGACGAGCGCTCACCGTCAGGGTGACCGTCGTCGCATCCTCGCGCGCACTGTGCTCCGTGATCTCGTAGCTCAGCCCGACCATCACCGTTGCCACGAGCTGGCGAGGATCTCCGGTGAGCTGATAACTGCCCACCGGGATATTGACCGTCGATGACTGTGCACCCGACGCTACGAACACCGCGCCTGCCGCCACGATGAAGAGTGCTGTCGCGGCGAGCAGCCGCGCTCGCAGGGTGACGCTACGCACCGATGTCCGCGGGCCGATCGACGTCGCGTACGACACCCCGGTCCTCCACGTCCACGTCGACCCGCAGATCGGCGTGGCGCTTCAGGACGTCGTGGAGCGTGATCGTCGGCTCGGCTGCGCGGATCTCGTCCCGGAGCGCGGGCGGCAGGATGACCGGGTGCCCGCGCTTTCCCCGGTAGCGCGGCGACACGATCGCCGGGCGTGACGCGAAGACGTCGAGCAGGATCGCGACGGTCCCGCTCTGGACGAACGGCATGTCCGCCGGCAGCACCACGAGCGCATCGCCCTCCGCCTCGGCCATGCCCGCCTGCAGCGACGAGAACATGCCCCGCGATGGATCCGGGTTGACCACGGGCCACACGCGTGGATCGCTGAACGCGTTCACGTCGCGTTTCAGGTCCTCGGCGTCGGGCGGCACGACCACGATGATCTGGTCGACGCCGCCGTTGAGCAGCGCCGCGATCGTCCGGTCGAGGAGCGGCTCGCCGTCGATCAGCGCCAGGAGCTTCTTCCCGCCGAACCGCTCGGCGCTGCCGGCCGCGGGCACGACGGCGACCCCTCGCATCTAGTTGAGCTCCTCCCGGAGCGCGGCGAGCGCCCGGGTCGCGAAGACCGGCACCGTCTTCTTGCGTTGCGCGATCGTGCCCGACGTGTTGTCCATCGGTCGCGCGATCTTGTGCGCGGCGGCGGCCGCCGCGGCGATCGCCTCGTCCTCGAGGCGCGAGCCGACCAGCGCCGCCGCGGCCGCCTCGACGAGCAGCGGACGCGAGCCGACCGCCGTCATCGCGAGGCGCGCTTCGCGGACGACCCCGCCGTCCATCCGCACGGCGGCGGCGAGGCCGACGATCGGGAAGTCGAACGAACCGCGATCGCGCAGCTTCAGATACGTGCTACGCCAGCCGTCCGCCGGCGGAAGGATGATCTCGGTGACGATGTCGTCGCGTCCGATGGTCAGCGGGCTGATCCCGTCCTCGCGGTACAGCTCGGCGAGCGGGACGACGCGCTCGCCACTCGCGTTCACGATGCGGACACTCGCACCGAGCGCGAGCAGCGCGGGGACGGTGTCCGCGCTCGCGACCGCGAGGCAGCGCGGGCTCGACGGCGCGACGCGGCACACGACCGATGGGTCGATCTTCATGCACATGCCCTCGGCCATCCGCCAGAACAGCGACTGGTCGTACCAGTTGCACCGCGTGTCGAGGCACAGGTTGCCGCCGATCGTGCCCATGTTGCGCAGCTGCGGCGTCGAGATCGCGACGGCGCTCTCTGCGAGTGCGCGGTAGCCCTTCAGCACGCGCGCGTCGTTCGCGACCGCGGTGAGCGTCGCGCCCGCGCCGATGGTGAATCCCTTCCCGTTATGGATCGTTTTGGGCAGCGCCCTCCCGAGCGCGATCAGCGTGCTCGGCGTGAACTGACGACGCTTCATGTTCGGGTACAGATCGGTGCCGCCGGCGACGAGCATCACCGTGATCCCCGGTGTGCCGGTCTTCGCCGCGTCCTGCTCCGCGGCGCGATGCTCGCGCAGCAGGAACGCCGCGTCCTCGATCGTGGCCGGGGTGTGGAGCTGGAAGCGCGGGAGCCTAAGCATCCTTCTTCTTCTCGCGAGCCACGGTCGACGCGTTGAGCCGTCGCAGCGACGCTTTCGGATCACGACCGCCGTCGAGCCCGGTCGGCCCCACGCGGTCCTTCTTCTTCGCGAGCGCGTCGAGGATCTTCTCGGGCGTGATCGGCGTCTCGTCGAACCGCACGCCGATCGCGTCGAACACCGCGTTCGCGATCGCGGGGATCACCGGGTTGAGCGGCCCTTCCCCGGCCTCCTTGCCGCCGTACGGACCTTCCGCGTCGACGGTCTCCACGATGATGGCCTCGAGGACGGGCGTGTCGAGCGACGTCGGGATCTTGTAATCGAGGAGCGACGGCTTCTTGTGCAGCCCGCCGCGGAAGACCTGCTCCTCGCCGATGATCTCCCCGTACCCCATGTACGCGGAGCCCTCGATCTGGCCCTCGACGTTCGCCGGGTTGAGCGCGCGGCCGCAGTCATGGGCGGTCACGAGGCGGTCCACCGTGAGCACGCCGGTCTCGCGATCCACCGTCACCTCGGCCACGCAGGCCTGGTACGAGTACGCGGGCGACGGCCCGACGCCTGCGCCCTTGAACGTCCCGCCGATGCCCTTCGGCGGCGTGTACCAGCCGGCCGCGGACAGTGTGCCGAAGCGTGCCTCCGCAGCCGCGGCGACGTCGGTGAAGCTCACGAACTTGTCCGGATCCTCGTGGTCGTAGTAGCGCCGGTACGCGCAGAGGATCTGCTCGACCGGGACGCCGAGCTGCTCCGCCGCGACCTGCGCGAGCTGGTCCCGCAGCTTCACCGCAGCCTGCTTCACGGCGTTGCCGGCCATGAACGTCACCCGCGAGCTGTACGAGCCGAGATCCACCGGCGCGAGCGACGTGTCGCCGGACACGACGTGCACGTCCTCGGGCATGACCCCGAGCGCCTCGGCGGTGATGCTCGCGAGCATGTTGTCCGACCCCTGGCCGATCTCGGCCGTCCCGCAGTACACGGTGACCCCGCCGCCCCGATCGATCTTCACCGTCGCGCCGGAGTGGGGCATCTCGTTCCAATAGATCGGGAGGCCCGCGCCCGAGATGTACGCGCTCCCGGCGATGCCGATGCCCTTGCCCGGCGGCAGGTTCCGATGTTTCGAGCTGAAGTCGGTGCGCTGGCCGACGCGCTCGAGACACTCGCCCAGGCCCATCGTCGTGATCCGCAGGTCGTTGACCGTGCGGGAGTTCGCGGGCTGGAGGATCCGCTGGCGGTAGGCGAGCGGATCGAGCCCGAGGTCGTCCGCGATCTTGTCGAGCTGCGCCTCGAACGCGTACCGCGGCTGCGTGGTCCCGTGCCCGCGCTTCGGCCCGCACGGCGGCTTGTTCGTGTAGACGCGCACGCCGTCGAACTTGTACGCCGGCACGCGGTACGTCACGGTCAGCAGCGCGCCGGTGTAGTAGGTCGTCGCGATCCCATAGGACGCGTACGCGCCGCCGTCCAGCCAGCTCTGGAAGTGCACCGCGGTGATCTCGCCGTCCTTCGTGACGCCGGTCCGGAGGTGCATCTTCACCGGGTGGCGGCCGCGGTGCGCGTAGAAGACCTCCTCGCGGTCGAGCGTGAACTTCACCGGGCGCTTCGTGCGTAACGCGAGAAGGCACGCCGCGAATTCGTGCGCGAACGGATCGCTCTTCCCCCCGAACGCGCCGCCGTTGGGCGTCGCGATCACGCGGATCCGCGCGCGCGGCACCCCGAGCACCTTCTCGAGCTCGCGATGCAGGTAATGCGGCACCTGCGTACAGGTCCAGAGGGTGACGTTCCCGTTCGCCTCGCCGTTCGCGACGCAGCTGTGCGACTCGATCGGCGCGTGGGTGTTGCCCTCGAAGAAGAACCAGTCGTCGCGGGTGTGATCGGCTTTCGCGAAGCCGGCCTCGAGGTCCCCGAAGCTGAGGTGGACCTCCTTGAACACGTTCCCGCGGGTGGTCTCCTCGTGGACCTTCACGTCCTCGCGGTCGAGGGCCTCTTCAATGCTCAGGATCGGCTCGAGCGGCTCGTACTCGACGCGGATGAGCGACAGCGCGTCGAATGCGGTGTCCTCATCGAGCGCCGCCACGGCCGCGATCGGCTCGCCGACGTAGCGCACCTTGTCGACGGCGAGCGCGGTCTCGTCCTGTGTCGAGGGCATGATGCCCATCTTCTCGGGCATGTCAGCGCCCGTGACCACGGCCACGACGCCCGGATGCGTGAGCGCGCGCGAGACATCGACCTTGCGCAGACGCGCGTGCGCCTGCGTCGATCGCAAGAGGCGGCCGTACAGCATCCGGGGCAGCACGATGTCGTCGGCGTACTTCGCCTGCCCGGTGAGGTGGGCCCACGAGTTCACCTTCGGCCGGCGCTGGCCGAGGATCGACAGCTCGCTCACGTGGATTGCTCCATCAATGGAAGGTGCCCGAGCGCGATGACCTCGGTCCACTGCTCCGCGTGGCCCTCGGTGAACACCGCGGCTTCGGCGACGATCTCGGCGCCTGCGCGGGTCATGAGCTCGCGCATCGCATGCAGCGTGCTGCCCGTGGAGATCACGTCGTCGACGAGCGCGATCCGCTTGCCGTCGCAGAGCGTCCGGTCCCTCGCGTCGAGGAAGATCGTTCGTGGATGGCCGGTGGTGATCGACTGGAGCTTCGTCTCGAGCGCCTCACCCATGTAGGAGACGTAGCTCTTGCGCAGCACGACGTACGGCAGCTCCAGGAGCGACGCGATCTCGTAGGCGAGCGGCACGCTCTTCGTCTCGATCGTGACGATGATGTCCGGGTGGCGCAGGTGGAGGCGCGCCGCGAGCTCGCGGCCGGCGGCCTTCGTCATCTCGATGTCGCCGAGCATGTTGAACACCGCGAGCCGCACGCCGCTCGGCACCGTGATGATCGGCAGATCCCGCTGCAGCCCCACGATCTCGACGTGGTGCGTCTTGCTGTTCATCGTGCCTTCGCCGCCTTCTCCACCGCTTCGTAGATCGCGGTGTAGCCGGTGCAGCGGCAGAGGTTGCCGGAGATGGCGTGCGCGATCTCGGCGCGGGATGGCCGCGGGTTCGAATCGAGGAGCGCCTTCGCGGCCATGAGCATGCCCGGGGTGCAGTAGCCACACTGCGCGGCGCCTTCTTCGGCGAACGCGGTCTGCAACGGGTGGAGCTGACTGCCGTTCGCCAGTCCCTCGACGGTCGTGATCTCCGCGTTCGCCGCGAGCTGCGCGGGCAGCGTCAGGCAGGACAGGATCGGGACGCCGTCGAGGAGCACCGTGCACGCGCCGCATTCGCCGAGCTCGCAGCCGTGCTTCGTGCCGGTGAGCTGGAGCTCCTCGCGGAGGACCTCGAGCAGGGTGTGATGCGGCTCGGCCGCCACGGTGTACGGCTCGCCGTTCACGCGCAGGCTCAGGAGCTCTTTCGTCATGCGACCTCCCGCCGGCGCCCGAGCTGCGCGGAGAGCGCCGTGGCCTCTCGCGCGCACGCGTCGCCGATGCGCTTGAGGGTGCGCATGTCCAGCTGCTCTTTGAACCCGACCACGATGAGCGCACCCACGCGCCGCCCGCGCGGATCGATGATCGGAGCGGCGGCCGCGCGCACGCCGGCAAGGTACTCCTCGTCGTCGA
>DATCOR010000077.1:0-3671 GCA_036564585.1 Candidatus Limnocylindria bacterium
GTCCAATGACCCGTTCACGGTTTTTGGTTCTGCTGATCCTGTTCGCCGTCGGTGTCGTGGTCGGTCGTGCATCTGCACCGAACGATGCCGCGACCGCGGCGCCGACGTGGACCGTCGCCGGGGCGCTCAGCGAAGCGCGCAACTACCCCCGCGTCGTGACCCTCCCCTCCGGCGAGCTCTTCGTCACCGGCGGCGTGGACCCGGCGTTCCCAGACGTGGCGCGCGCGACGAGCGAGCTCTTCGATCCGGCGACCGGGCGCAGCACCCTCCTGCCCGCCGCCGGCCCGGGACGCGTGAACCACACGGCGACGCTCGCCTGGGGCGACCGGGTCGTGCTCATCGGCGGCACCGACTACTACGACGACTCGTGGCACGCGATGGATCGCGTCGACGTCTACCTGCCGGCAGCACATGTGTGGCTGCGCGGCGCGTCGATGCGTCAGGCCCGCGCCGATCACGCCGCGGTCGCGCTGCGCGACGGCCGCATTCTCGTGGCCGGCGGCGAGAACGGGAACTTCATCTACCGGACCGCCGAGATCTACGACCCCTCGACGGACACGTGGACCCAGGCCGCGTCGATGCCCCGCGTGCGCACGCAGTTCCTCATGACCCCGCTGCCCGACGGGACGGTGCTCGCGATCGGTGGCCTCGAGGACCGCGGCCTGCCGTCGCGCACGACGATCATCTACGACCCGCGCACCGACACGTGGCGCGAGGGACCGCGGCTCTCCACCGATCGGGTGCTGAGCGCGCTCGCGACGCTCCCGAACGGCGACGTGCTCGTCATCGGCGGGCAGCACGCCGCGAGCAACACCGCCGAGCGCTACGACTGGCGCGCGAAACGATTCGTTTTCGCGGGCGTGCTCATCGAGCCCCGGCTCGCGGCGGTCGCGGCAACGCTCTCCGACGGCACGGTCGCGCTGGTCGGCGGCCTCCCGGACTCGCCGTCTCGCGTCGCGTTCACGCCGACCGCCGGCGCCGAGCGCTGGGATCCGCGGACGAACGAATGGACCGAGCTCCCTGCGATCCCCGAAGCCCGCGCGCTCGGCGCGCTCGTTGTGAGCGGGAACGGTGTCTATCTCGTCGGCGCGCCGTTGACGGCCGAGGAGGCCGATCCGCAGATCGAGCGGCTGCGCATCCAGTAGCGTTCGGTCCGACCGGCGCTGACCGCTATGAGCGGCTCACGTCCGCGCGGAAGGTTCCGTTGCTTGCGGGCGCCGCTCAATCGAGCCGGCGGCGGTCCCTTCCGAGACGCGGGCGACGATCGTCGAGGCGCGCGCCACGGCATCCTGCGTAGTGAGCGCTCGGCCCGCTTTGGACGCCGCTTCGAACGCGTCACGGCCGATCTCGGCTCTGGCGCGCTCTAGGGCCTGCCGCCGGCCGTGGACGTCCCAGACCCTGTAGCCCGTCTCGTCGAACAGCCGCTCCGCGGCGGCCCACAGCGTCGCCGCGGCTGGCGCGTCCCCCAAGGCCGCGGCAACATGACCGAGGCCTTCGATGCATCCAGCGAGCGGGGCATCGTGGTGCAGGACACCACTTGCGACTGCCGCTTCTTGGTAGTTGGTCGCAGCGCGGCGAAGATCACCGAGGTGCCGATGCGCTTCGCCCGCGTCCAGCGCCGCGGCCAAGATCGCGTCCAGGCTCCGCGACCGACGCGCGAGTTCCAGTTCCTCGTCGGCGAAGGCCGCCATTCGCTCGTAGTCCCCTTCGTAGAACGCAACGAGCGCGAGACCGTTCAGCGCTCGCGAGGTACGCAGCGGATCGCCGGCGGGTCGTGCACGCGCCAACGCTGCTTCATGGATCGCTCGCGCGGCCGCAAACTCGTTCTGTTCAGCGAGGATGAGCGCGAGGGCGTGATCGGCGTCTTCGCGCCTGAGCTCGTCGTCGGGCGAGCTCAGGCCGACCGTCGCTCGCTCCAGCAACGCCCGGGCGTGAGGCAGATCGCCCTGCCACCGCGGAAACTCGGCGGCCACCGTGAGCAGCCAGGAGAATCCCGGGACCTCCGCCGCTCCGTTGAGGTCGATGACCCGCTCGGTCCAGTTCCGTCCGTCTGCCAATGTGCCGCGAATGATCCAGAGTCGCGCAAGGATCAGGGCGAACGCGACGGCTGACGGGGCATCCTGTCGATCGATGAACCACGCGAGTGCGGCAGTGTGGTTGTCGCGCTCGCGAGTGAGCTCGTCCAGCACCACCCTCTCGTTCGGCCCACCCTCCCAGGCGACATTCGCTAGTTCATCGGCCGTCGGAACCACGCCGCTGAACATCTCGCGTTGCCAAGCTCGCCGGGCTGTGGCCGCGTGATAACGGGCGTGTTTGCCTCGCCATTCGTCGGCCTCGCCGCTCTCCGCGAGCCGCTCCGCCGCGTATTCGCGGATGGTTTCGAGCATGAAGAATCGCGGGCCAGCTCCCTCGACCTGCTGGCGCAGCAGGCTCTTGTCGAGGAGCGATGCGACCACGTCCACCCCGGCCCCGCAGACGTCCTCCGCTCCCTCTGCTGTGAAGCCGCCGACGAACACGCTCAATCGGCGGAAGACCCGCTTCTCCTCCTCGGTGAGCAAGGCGTGGCTCCACGCGATCGTCGCCGTGATGGTCTGCTGCCGCGCAGGCAGATCGCGACCGCCGGTCGCCAGCACGGGGAGACGCTGGTCAAGCCGGGCGAGCATCGCCTCAGGACTGAACAGCTTGACTCGGGCAGCGGCCAGCTCGACCGCAAGGGGAAGCCCGTCGAGGCGGCGGCAGATCGCGACCACGAACTCGCGCTGGCCGTCCAGCGCGAATGCCGGGACGACCGCGCGAGCCCGGGCCGCGAACAGCTTGACCGCTGCATCGATCGGCAGCGGGTCGACCGGGTACGCGTGCTCGCCGCCGATGCGCAGCCCCTCGCGGCTGGTGGCAAGCACCTTGAGCCCCGGTGCAGCTTCAAGGACGCGCGCGACGTCAGTTGCC
This sequence comes from Candidatus Limnocylindria bacterium, assembly GCA_036564585.1. GTDB lineage: Bacteria > Chloroflexota > Limnocylindria > P2-11E > P2-11E > UBA4735. Next base: position 2,947 of record DATCOR010000077.1, read on the forward strand.
GCGCTGATGACCTGCTCGAGATTGTCGAGCACCAGGAGCGTCGTCTTTCCCTCGAGCGCCCGCCGCAGGGTCTCGATCCAGTCTGCCCCGGACTCCTTTGCTCCCAACGTCCGGGCGATCGTCGGCAGGACTTGCGCGGGATCTGTGACCGACTGCAGCTCCACGAGGAAGACCCCGTTGCGGAACTGCTCGATGAGCGATGCCGCAACTCGGACCGCGAGCCGCGTTTTCCCAGTGCCTCCCGGTCCGGTCAGCGTGACGAGGCGGACGTCCTCGCGCGTGAGCAGCGCGCCGATCTCGGCGAGCTCGCGCTCGCGTCCGATGAGCGAGCTCGCCGATGCCGGCAGGTTCGTGTTGTTCAGCGACCGCAGTGGCGGGAACCCGTCTGCGAGCTCCGGATCGACCAGCTGGAACAGCCACTCCGCGGTCGGCAGGTCCTTGAGCCGGTGCTCGCCCAGATCCCGGACCGGCGCGTCCGGGCCGAGGGCGGCCCGCGTCGTCGCCGAGAGCAGTACTTGCCCGCCGTGCCCGGCGGCGCAGATCCGAGCGCCGCGGTGGACGTCGATCCCGACGTACCCGCCCTCGCGGAACGCCGGCTCCCCCGTGTGCAGGCCCATCCGGACCCGGACCGGCCCACTCGCAAGCGCGCGCTGGGCGTCGGCGGCGGCGGCCACCGCATCGGCAGCGTTCGCGAAGGCGATGAAGAAGGCGTCGCCCTGGGTATC
>DATCOR010000083.1:0-3855 GCA_036564585.1 Candidatus Limnocylindria bacterium
CGCGAGCACCGCACGACTCGGGACGCAGGGCGTCGCCTGGAACGCGATCGCCCGCAACGCAATCACGAGCGATCCGGAGTGGCAGGGCGGCGCGTACTACGGGACCGGGCGCGCGCCCGACGCGGGCATCAAGGTCGCGCGGATGGTCGGGCACATCACGTATCTGTCGGCCCACGCGGTGCGCGAGAAGTTCAGCCGCCGGTTCCAGCGCGGCGGCGACGAGCCGCTCTACGACCTGGCCGCGCCGGACTTCGAGGTCGAGTCATACCTGCGCTACCAGGCCGAGGCATTCGCCGCGCGGTTCGATGCGAACGCGTACCTCTACATCTCCCGCGCGCTCACGTACTTCGACCTGGCCCGGACCTACGGACATGGATCGCTCGAGCGGGCCCTGGCGAAGGTCCGGGCGGCCACGCTGCTCCTGTCCTTCTCATCCGACTGGCTCTACCCGCCACGCGATTCCGACGAGATCGCGGCCGCGCTCCGAGCCAACGGAAAGGACGTCCGGCACGCCATCATCCAGGCCGATTACGGTCACGATTCGTTCCTCCTGGAGGAGGCGGAAATGACCCGCGAGATCGACGCGTTCCTCGCACGGGTGACCGAGAAGGTGGCGCAATGACCGACAGCCCGGCCGAGGAGGGCACGCGCCCGTTCGGCTTCGACACCCGGGCCATCCATGCCGGCCAGCGGCCGGATCCCTACACCGGCGCGCGAGCGGTGCCGATCTTCCAGACCACGTCGTACGTGTTCGAGGACCCGGAATCCGCCGCGGCGTACTTCAACCTGCAGGAGTACGGGAACACCTACTCGCGCATCATGAATCCGACGACCGCGGTCTTCGAGGAGCGCATCGCGAGCCTGGAGGGTGGCGCCGGCGCCGTCGCGTTCGCGAGCGGCCTCGCGGCGCAGGCGGCGGCGCTGTTCACGATGCTGACGCCGGGCGACCACATCGTGTCGTCGAGCGCGCTGTACGGCGGCACGGTCACGCAGCTGAAGCACCTGTCGCGCAAGCTCTCGATCGAGCTCACGTTCGTGGACCCAGACGACCTCGCCGCGTGGCGCGCGGCGCTCCGGCCGAACACGAAGGTCCTGTACGGCGAGACCATCGGGAACCCGGGTGGGAACGTCCTCGACATCCGGGCGGTCGCCGACATCGCGCATAGCCATGGCGCGCCGCTGATGGTCGACTCGACGTTCGCGACGCCGTACCTCTGCCGCCCGATCGAGCACGGGGCCGACATCGTCGTGCACTCGGCGACGAAGTTCATCGGCGGGCACGGCACGAGCATCGGCGGCGTGGTCGTGGAGGCCGGGACGTTCGACTGGTCCAACGGCCGCTTCCCGGTGGTGGCCGATCCATCGCCCGCGTACCACGGGCTCGCGTTCCACGAGACCTTCGGGATGTACGGGTACCTCATGAAGCTGCGCGCGGAGTCGCTGCGCGATCTCGGCGGCGCGCTCTCGCCGTTCAACGCTTTTCTATTTCTCCTTGGTCTCGAGACGCTTCCATTACGAATGGCTCGCCATGTGGACAACGCCGTCGGGGTGGCGAAGTTCCTGGAGACGCATCCAGCGGTCGCTGGAGTGCGATACCCCGGTCTCCACTCGAGCCCGTACAAGCCGCTCGTCGAGCGCTACCTGCCGCTCGGCGCGGGCGCGGTCTTCGTCTTCGACCTGGTGGGTGGCCGCGAGGCGGGGCAGCGGTTCATCGAGGGCCTCCACCTGTGGAGTCACCTCGCGAACGTCGGCGACGCGAAGAGCCTGGTCATCCACCCCGCGAGCACGACGCACCGCCAGCTGAACGACGACGAGCTCGCGGCGGCCGGCGTCGGCCCCGGCACGATCCGGCTGTCGGTCGGACTCGAGACGCTCGACGACCTCATCGCGGACCTGCGGCGCGGCCTGGCCGCGGCGAAGGACCCGACATGACGGACCTGACGAGATATCAGGATCCGACGACGATCCTCGCGACCCTCCGTTCGGCGCGGACGATCGCGATCGTCGGGCTGTCGAAGGATCCGCTGCGGCCGTCGCACTTCATCGGCTTCTACCTGAAGCGCCACGGCTACCGCATCGTGCCGGTGAATCCGCGTGAGTCCGAGGTGCTCGGCGAGAAGGCGTACCCGAGCCTCAAGGACATCCCGTTCCCCGTGGATGTGGTCGACGTGTTCCGGCGGCCCGATGCCGTGCCGGAGATCGCCCGCGATGCGGTGGCGATCGGCGCGAAGGCGCTCTGGCTGCAGTTCGGCGTCATCAGCGCCGAGGGTGCTGCCATCGCGGCGGACGGTGGGCTTGCGGTGGTCATGGATCGCTGCATGAAGGTGGAGCACGCGCGGCACCTCGGGCGGATGCACTGGCTCGGGTTCAACACGGGCCGCGTCACCGCGAAGCGGGAGCGGTTCGGCTGATGGAGGTCCGCGGCTACGTGATCGCCTGACCCGCGAGCAACAGCCAGAGCGCCAATCCTCCTTCCGCGAGCGCGGCGACACCAAAGGCCACGGCGGCCATCGGCGCCGGCGTCTGCGGAAAGATGAGCGTGAACGAGCCGAGACCCCCCGCCACGAGCGCATATCCGAGGAGGGGCGGCGCGACGCGTGACCTGAGGAGGAGATAGCCCAGCACCGCGAGGAAGAGCCCGAAGAACGCCAGCGCGATGCGCTAGATGCCACGATCGTCCTGGATCATCCCGATGCTCTGGATCACGCATCCGATGGCGGCGAGCGGTAGCAGCGCCAACGCGATCAGCCGATCGGCGGGTGCGAGGAGCTGGAACAGCACGACCGCGACCACGAAGTACACCGCGTTCGCGGCGAGCGACAACGGCAGGATCTTGAGCCCCCCGCCAGCGACGGAAAGCCCGAAGTACGCGATCCAGACGAGACCGGCGAGTCGCGCGATCCCGATCTCCACGCGCGCAGTCTCGGCGGGCGATGTGAAGGAATCGTGAACGTGTCGAGCTAGCGCGTACGCCGCTTCGCGCGGTCCGGCGACCACACCGTCATCGGCCCGGACGCGCGCCGGACCTTCCTCGGCATCGCTCGCCGCGCGGCTGCGAGGGCGGCGAGCGCCAGGATCGCGATCGCGGCGATCGGGAGCAGCACCGCGGTGATCGTCCCGAGGCGCGCCCAGGCCGTCTGCGTCGAGGGGAGCGCCGCGGCATCGGCGCCCGCGGGCCGCGGGAGGACCGCCGAGTACACGTCCGCGCCGATCCTGGCGATGAGGTCCTTCGCGTCGGCCTCGGTGCCACCTGAGGTCAGGACGACCGCGATCCGCGGGCCGCTGGACGTACCGATGAGACCGGCGTCGTGGATGAGACCGACGAGGTCGCCGGTCTTGTGAGCCACCGCGACGTCGTCCGGCAGATCGCGCGGGAGCCGGTCATTGATCGTCTGCCGCTCGAGGCGCGCGAGCATCCGCTGCGAGGCCGCGGAGGACAGGAGCCGCCGGGTCGCGAGCAGATCGAAGAATGTCCCGAGCGCCCGTGCGGTCACGACGTGGTCCTCGTCGTCGCTCTCGGCGATGTGGAATCCGGTGATGCCTGCCGCGGCGAGCGACAGGTTCACCGCGTGGGCGCCGTACACGCGCAGCAGCGCGAGGGCCGCGCCATTGTCCGAGTACGTGATCATCTCTTCGAGGGCCTGGTCGATCGTGAGCACGGTCCCGGGATACTCGTTCGAGCCGTCGACCGTGACGTCGGCATCCTCGATGGTGATCGTGTCGTCGTAGGACAGCGTGCCGCTGTCGACGAGGCTCTCGACGCGCAGCAGCACGCCGAGCTTGTACAACGATGCCGCGACGAATGAGGTGTCTGCGCCGGACGCGTAGATCGGCTGGGCGGCACCGGGGAAGGCG
>DATCOR010000099.1:0-9332 GCA_036564585.1 Candidatus Limnocylindria bacterium
CGGAGCTCCCGCGGCCACAGCTCGACAACGTCCTCGACATGCTCTCGGGCCGTTATCCGTCCGATGAATTCGCGGAGCTGCGGCCGCGCGTCGTGTGGGATCGCATCGCCGGGACCATCCGGGCGCGCGAGGGCGCCGCACTGGTCGCGCTCACGAGCGGAGGGACCATCCCCGATCGCGGCCTGTACGGCGTGTTCCTCGTCGGCGCCGAGCCGGGGAAGGGGCGCGTCGGCGAGCTCGACGAAGAGATGGTCTTCGAGACGCGGGTCGGCGAGACGTTCCTCCTCGGCGCGTCGACCTGGCGGGTGGAGGAGATCACGCACGATCGCGTGCTCGTGTCCCCCGCGCCCGGCGTGCCGGGGAAGATGCCGTTCTGGAAGGGCGAGACCGCGACGCGCCCGCTCGAGTTCGGGCGCGCGATCGGCGCACTCACGCGCGAGCTCCGCGCGAGCGATCCGGATATGGCGGTCGTGCGGCTGCGTGAGCGGCATGATCTCGACGACCGAGCCGCACGGAACCTGCTCGGGTACCTGCGCGACCAGGTCGCCGCGGCCGGGACGGTGCCCGATGACAAGACGATCCTCGTGGAGCGGTACCTCGATGAGGTGGGCGACTGGCGCGTCTGCGTGCTCACGCCGTTCGGCGGGAAGGTCCACGCGCCCTGGGCGATGGCGATCGGCGCGATGGTCCGTGAGCGATCGGACATCGAGATCGACGTCCTCTGGACCGATGACGGCATCGTCGCGCGGTTCCCCGAAGCGGAGCGCGCGCCGGACCCGCAGCTCGTGTTGCCGGACCCCGACCGTGCGGAGGCGCTCGTCGTCGAGCACCTTTCGCAGACCCCGCTCTTCGCCGCGCGGTTCCGCGAGGCCGCGGCGCGCGCGCTCCTGCTGCCGCGGCGCTTTCCCGGACGCCGGTCGCCGCTCTGGCATCAGCGCCGCCGTGCGGGCGAGCTGCTGCAGGTCGCGTCGCGGTACCCGTCCTTCCCGATCATCCTCGAGGCCTACCGCGAATGCCTGCAGGACGTCTTCGACATGCCGGCCCTGCTCGAGGTCCTCCGCGCGATCCGCAGCCGCGACATCCGCGTCGTGACGGTCGATTCGCGGTCGCCCTCGCCATTCGCGTCGGCTCTGCTATTCGAGTACGTCGGCAACTTCATCTACGAAGGCGACGCGCCCCTCGCGGAGCGCCGCGCGCAGGCCCTCACCGTCGATCCCGCGCAGCTTCGCCAGCTCCTGGGCGAGGTCGAGCTGCGCGAGCTGCTCGACGCCAACGCGCTCGCGGAGCTCGAACTGCAGCTGCAGCACCTCGCGCCAGATCGCGCCGCCCGCCACGTCGACGCGGCGCACGATCTCCTCATCCGACTCGGCGATCTGACCCGCGACGAACTGGAAGCGCGATCGGCGCCGAGCCACGGCGTGGACGAGTGGCTCTTCGAGCTGCAGCGCGACCGACGCGCCATCTCCGTCCCGATCGCGGGCGAGACGCGTTGGATCGCGGCTGAGGACGCCGGCAAGTACCGCGACGCGCTCGGCATCGTCGTTCCGCCGGGCCTCCCGGACGTGTTCCTGGGCAGCGAGCTGCGCCCGCTCGTCGCGCTCGCGCGGCGCTTCGCGCGGACGCACGGTCCGTTCAACGCGGTGGAGCTCGCCCGCCGCCTCGGCATCGGCCCGGCGCTCGTCGCGGGCGCGCTCGGCGAGCTGGCCGAGACGGGCACGGTCCTCGAGGGCGAGTTCCGCCCGGGCGCGAGCGGCGCCGAGTGGATCGACAGCGGCGTGCTGCGCACCTTGCGTCAGCGCTCGCTCGCGCGGCTACGCAAAGAGGTCGAGCCAGTCGAACAGGTCGCGCTCGCGCGGTTCGCGCTCGCGTGGCACGGCGTGGACTCGCCGCGCGCCGGCGAGGCCGCGCTCCTCGACGCGATCGCGCAGCTCGAGGGCGCATTCGTCCCCGCGTCCGATCTCGAATCGCGGATCCTCCCGGCGCGGGTCGCGGGCTATGACGAGAGCGACCTCGACGCGCTGCTTGCCTCGGGCGCGGTCATCTGGACCGGTGGCGGCGCGATCGGGCCGCGCGACGGCAAGGTCGCGCTGTACCTGTCCGAGCACGCGCCGCTGGTGCCGGGCGCGACGAAGAACGACGGGTCGACCCACGAGCGGATCCGCGAGACCCTCGCGTCTCGGGGCGCGCTGTTCTTCCCGCAGCTGCTCGCCGCCCTCGGCGGCGGCTTCGCGCCCGACGTGAAGGACGCCCTCTGGGATCTCGTGTGGTCGGGCGAGACGACGAACGACAGCTTCCATCCGCTGCGGGCGTTCCTGCGGCCGCCGGTCCTGCGGCACGCGCGCCGGCGCGGGCCGTCGCAGCGAGGCCTCGCGCCGGACCTCGCCGGCCGCTGGTCCCTCGTGTCTTCGTACGCGGCGGATGTGACCGCGACGCCGACCGAACGACTTGCGGCGCGCGTCCAGCGGCTTCTCGAGCGGCACGGCGTCATCACGCGCGAGCTCGTGCAGCACGAGGGCGCCGAGGGCGGGTTCGCGGCCGTGTACGCGGTGCTCCGGCGCATGGAGGAGGCCGGCCGCGTCCGCCGCGGCTACTTCGTCGCGGGCCGAGGCGCGGCGCAGTTCGCGCTCCCCGGCGCGGTGGACCGACTCCGCACGCTACGCGAGCCCGGCGACGAGCCCGCGGTCATCACGCTCGCCGCGACGGACCCCGCGAACCCGTACGGCGCCGCGCTCGGATGGCCCGAGCGCGCGGAAGGGCGCAAGACCGCGCGCGCTGCCGGATCGCTCGTCATCCTCGTGGACGGCGCACTGGCCGCGTATGTCGCGCGTGACGAGCACAGCGTTCTCACATTCATCGACGGCGAGGAACGCGACATGGCCCGCCTGCGAGCCGCGGTCGCCCGGGCCCTCGCGGCCGAGGCCGTGCCCGAACGGCGCGATCCGCTGTTCATCGAGGAGATCGACGGAGCGCCCGTCGACGAATCGGCGCTGGCCGAGCCACTGCGCGCGGCGGGTTTCGTGCGCACCCCGCGCGGGTACCTGTTGCGCAGTGCCTGAGGGAGACACGATCTTCCGCACAGGGGTCGTGCTGCGGCGCGCGCTCGCGGGTCAGGCGGTCACGGGCTTCGCGGTCACCGCGCCGAAGGTGAGCGCCGCCGCGCGCGACGAGACCATCGTCGGGAGCCGCGTCGATGCCGTCGAATCCAACGGCAAGCATCTGTTCATCACGTTCGACACACCGCGCCGCGTGGTGCTGCACACGCACATGAAGATGAGCGGGTCCTGGCACCTGTACCGGCCGGACGAGCGCTGGTGGGACCCGGAGTCGGAGGCGCGCGTCGTCATCCGCACCGAACGCGTCGTCGCGCCATGCTTCCATCCCCCGATCGTCGAGCTGCTCACCGAGAAGGAGCTTGGCCTGCACCGGGTGGTGAGCCAGCTCGGCCCCGACATCATCCGCGACGACTTTGACCTGGAGGAAGCGATCCGGCGGCTCCGCTCGAACGAGGACCGCGACGTCGCGACGGCGCTGCTCGACCAGCGCGCGATCTCGGGGATCGGGAACGTGTTCAAGGTCGAGGCGCTGTTCCTCGGCCGCACCTCGCCGTGGACGCCGGTGCGCGAGCTCGACGACGAGAAGCTGGGCGAGATCGTCGGGCATGCGCGCCGGCTGATCCGGCTCAACCGCGACGGCGGCGAGCGGCGCACGCACTTCGGACTCAACCGCGGCGAGCGCATGTGGGTCGATGAGCGGGCCGGCCTGCCGTGCCACGTCTGCGGCACGATGGTCGAGTCGGGCTGGCACCCGGAGGAAGTGCGCAAGTCGTGGTTCTGCCGGAAGTGCCAGAACGTCACCGAGGTCCCACGGCTCGCGCCCGTGCCGGCGATGCACGTGCGCCATCGCGATCGCCCGCTCTAGCTATGGGACCATCGACGGCATGACGCGCGCGCGGCTGACCTTCCCGCAGGGCGATCCGGTCGAGTTCGCGCTCGACGAGGTCGTGGCGTTCGGACCCGACATCACGGGTTTCCGCGCGTGGCTCGGGGCCGTGTATGCGTCGGTCGAGGGGCGCTGGGTGATCCGGCTCGTCGACGACGAGGTGCTCGGCTTCCGGCGCGCGGAGCTCAAGCGCGTGCGCGCGACGCCCGTCGGCGCCGAGCTCACCCTCGGGGACGACCAAGAGGCCGTGCCGGTGCGCGAGGCCGACGTCGTGGCGTACGGTCCCGAGCCGGAGGGCGTGCGGGCCTGGCTCGGACGGCTCGCCCACGGCGTGGGCGACGCGTGGATCACGTTCACTGACGGGCACGAGCTGCACTTCACGCTGGGCAACGGCCCGCACGTCCGGCTGCTCGAGCCCACCGATACGTTGCCCGAGGCGGGCATCCGCCTCCCGCTCGCATAGAAGGAGGTCGTCATGTGCCGAAGCATCAAGCGACTGCGCACGGTCGAAGGGGTCGCCGGCGAGGATGAGATCCGCGCCGCGGCGCGGCAATTCGTCCGCAAGGTGAGCGGCGTGAGCGAGCCGACGACGAAGAACGCGGATGCGTTCGAGGCCGCCGTCGACGCGGTCAGCCGGGCGTCGCTCGAGCTCCTCGTCGCGCTGCCGCCGTCCAAGGCCGCCGTCCCGGTCCCGCGCCCGCGCACCCCCTGAAGGTGGCCAGTGGTGCTATCAGTTATGGATGCAGTAATCTCACTTTCAGTGTAATTGCGTAACTGAGGTGGAAAAGTGGCTGAAATCGACGAGATCAAGGGTTGGGTCACCGGGCGGGTGCCCGCGGACTGGTTCGAGGGAACGCCAGAGGTGACCGCAGACCGCGAGGAGATCCTTGTGGTCGGAAACTTGAAAGTGGCGAAGGTCGAAGGCAACGACGACGCCCAGAAGGCGGCCGCCGCAGGCCGCGTCAAGCAGCACCGCGAGGACACCCGCGAGAAGCGGATGCAGATCTCGAACGAGGCCGAGCGGCGCTTCGACCGTCCGATCTCCTGGGGCGTGAAGGTCGGCGACAAGACGTTCCTGTTCACGCATCTGTCGATCCCCGTGATGACCCGCCTTCGCCAGAAGGAGCGCATGGTGCTCGACTCGCTGGTCGACGCGGGCGTCGCCCGCAGCCGCAGCGAAGCGGTCGCGTGGTGCATCCGGCTGGTCGAGCAGCACGAGAGCGATTGGCTCAAAGAGCTCCGCGAGGCGATGTCCAAGGTCGCCGCGGTCCGCTCAGGCGGCCCGCTCAACTAGCGCCATGATCGAGACCGGACCCGACGTCCTCGACGCGTTCTCCGCGGCCGTGATCTCGGTCGTCGATCGCGTCGGGACGTCCGTCGTCCACGTCACATCGGGCCGGGGCGGAGCGAGCGGCTTCGTCATCGCGCCGGATGGCTTCATCCTCACGAACGCGCACGTCGTCGAGGGCGGCAGGACGCCTCGGATCACGCTCCACGACGGCACCGAGCTCGCCGGCGAGATCGCCGGCGCCGATCCGAGCACCGACCTCGCGGTCGTGCGCGCCCTGAACGCCTCGACGCTTCCCGCGGCGACCCTGGGCGATTCCGACGCGCTCCGCGTCGGTCAGCTGGTCATCGCGATCGGCGACCCCCTGGGCTTCCAGTCCACGGTCACGACCGGCGTGGTGAGCGCGCTGGGTCGATCGCTCCACGCGCAAGACGGCCGGCTCATCGAGAACATCATCCAGACCGACGCGGCGCTCAACCCCGGCAACTCGGGCGGCCCGCTCGTCGACACGCGGGCGCACGTCGTCGGCGTGAACACGGCGATCATCCCGAACGCGCAGGGCATCTGCTTCGCGATCCCATCGGCCACCGCCCGCCGCGTCGCCGGAGCGCTCATCCGCGACGGCCGTATCCGGCGCGCGATGCTCGGCATCGCCGGTGCGGCGACGCCGCTCGGTCGCGGGCTCGCCAGCGCGCTCGGCGTGCCGCTGGCGGGCATCCGCGTGGTGGAGGTGACCTCCGCGTCGCCGGCGGATCTCGGCGGCATCAAGGCCGGTGACGTCATCGTCGCCGTCGATGGCGAGCCCGTCCCCACGCTGTCGCGGCTCCAGGGGGTCCTGACGGACCAGCGGATCGGGCGTGCGGTACCGGTGATCGTCGTGCGCCGAGGCGAGCGACTCGAGCGATTCGTCGTGCTGCGCGAGGCGGAGTCCGCGCCGAAGCGCTAGCCGGGGGCCGCGGTCGATACTCTCGCGTGATGGCGCGTCCGGTGTTCCTCGATGTCGACAACACGCTGCTCGACAACGACGCCGCCAAGGCTGCGCTCGAGTCGCGCATCGCTGATGCGGTCCCGCCCGACGTCGCGCGCCGCTTCTGGGAGCTCTACGAACGCGTCCGGGACGCGAAGGACTACGTCGACTTCCCAGCGACCATCGAGCGCCTCACCCTTGAGCATGCGGGCGCCGCGGCGCGCATCCGCGAGATCCTCGACACGCTTCCGTATCGGGTCTTCGTGTATCCCGGCGCCATGCGGATGATCGAGCGCCTGTGGCGCGGATGGACGCCGGTCATCCTGAGCGACGGTGACCCGGTGTTCCAGCCGCGCAAGATCGAACGGGCCGGCCTCGCGGCGGCGGTCGGCGGCAATGTCCTCATCTATGTGCACAAGGATGATCGGCTGATCGACATCATCGCTCGCTTCCCAGGGCCGAGACCGGTGTTCGTCGACGACAAGGCCCGGATCCTCGGCCATATCGAACGCGAGATGCCCGATGCCGTCACGGTCCACGTGGCGCAGGGGAGCCACGCAGAGGAGCCCTTTGCCTCTGGCGATCCGCCGCCGGACCTCGAGATCGCGCACATCGTGGACCTGCCGGATGCGATCGAGGGCCGCTGAGGCCCAGGCTGCGCGGCTCGAGCCCTTCTCCAGGCTCGCGCGCAGGAGGCGGAGCACGCGCTTCTCGTCCGCATCGAGGTCGTGGGCGTCGGCGCGGCGCTCGGCTCGGCAGCGCATCGCGCGCCGCACCGAGCCGTCGAAGTACGCGGCCACGATCGCCGGATGGACGTAGCACCTGCGGGAGATCGCGGGCGTGTTGCCGAGCGTGCGGGCCACGACGTCGATCGTGGCGAGCTCGCGCGCGGCCCGGATCGTCCCGGTCGCGGACGGCGAGATCCAGACGTCACTCCAGGTCGGCGGGATCGCCAGGCGGCGGATCCGGCGGAGCGCGTCGGGTTCCGTGACGGTCGAGCCGTTGGGCATCCGGTAGCTGAATCCCCTGCCCGACCTGCGGCGGGTGATGCCGGGACGGGACGCATCGGTGTAGCGGAGGCCGGCGGACCGGGCAGCCTGCGCCGGGTCGGCTGGCGAGCGGGCCGTGAGCTGCCGGGAAGCAACGCCCATGCCATGCGTGTTCAATGCGAGGACGACAGGAGGCGGAATGAACGTGATCGACCGTGCGCGTTTCGCGACCGGGCTGACCTACGACGGGTACAAGGCTCAGATGACCAGGAATCGGGACCGCGTCGAGGCGAACGAGGCCCGGGTCACGATCGAGGCCGAGGACCTCGGGGTGTTCCGCTCCATCAATGGGCCGGTCCACGTTCTGGCCCTGGCCGAGGATTGGTGCGGCGACGTCATCGCGAACCTCCCCGTCCTCGGCGTCCTCGCGCGCGAGGCCGGCACGCTGGACGTCCGCGTCTTCCTGCGCGACCAGAACAAGGACCTCATCCAGCGCTACCTGAACCAGGGCAAGTTCGAGTCGATCCCGGTCTTCGCGTTCTTCGACGACCAGTTCAAGGAGCTGGGCGTGTTCATCGAGCGGCCGGCCAGCGTGACCGAGCGCCGCGTCGAGCAGCGCAAGCGGATCCACGCGGAGCATCCGGAGTTCGGGGCCTACGGGTCATCGCCGGACGATCTCTCCGAGGACGTGCGCGCGCGGCTGACCGCCGAGATCACGAAGCGTCGCGACGAGGACGTGGCCTGGGCCAACCGCGAGGTCGTCCGGGCGCTGCGCGAGATCGTGGAACGGTCAGCGGCCGCGGCGTGACCGCGGTGCGCGTTCGCATCACGTACTGCGCCGAGTGCGGCTACGAGGATGCGGCGACGGACCTCGCGCGCGCCCTGATGATCGAGTTCCGCGAGAAGCTTTCGGCGATCGAGCTCGTCCCGTTCGTCGATGGCACGTTCGACGTCCGCATCGGCGACGACCTCGTCCACTCGATGGCCCGCGACGGCGGCTTCGCGGACCCCGACCTCGTGAAGGCCGCCATTAAGTCGCGCCTGGGCGGTTGAGCGGCCGCGCATCGGATCCGCCGCAGCCACTATCGGTAGCGTGTGCCTGGTGGTCGGCACATCGAGCAAGCCCTCACTATGCTGCCGGTCGTCCGCCGAGACGAACTATGTCGTTCGGCCTAGACGCACTTCAGGGGGAACAGGGAGGGTCCAGTGCATCGCTTCGCCTTTCCACGCATGCGCTTCCTCGTGATCGCAGCGTCCATCACGCTCGTCATCGGCGCGGTCAGCGCCGGCACTGTGCTTGGTGGATCGGGTTCGGGTGACCCCGCGTACCAGGCCAACCTCGTCTTCGGCAAGCACACGAATGAGATCAAGGAGAGCGACGCCGCGGGCATCGCGAACGAAGGGATCGACGCCAGCTACGCCGCCGAGCAGTACGCCATTCGTGCGTACCCGGCGAACGTGATCCCGACCAGCGCCACGAGCACGTCCCAGAGCACGTTCAAGTCGTTCAAGAACAGCGGCAAGTCGGTCGGGCAGTGGTCGCCGATCGGCCCGCTCGACAAGGCCGTCTACCCCGCGGTCCTCGACCAGTTCCTGTTCGACGGCGCGCCGTACGACGCGGCGGGCCGCGTGACCGCACTGGCGATCGCGCCGGGTTGCTCCAAGTCGCATTGCACTCTCTACATGGGCGCGGCGGGCGGAGGGATCTGGGCCACCGACAAGGCCCTCGGCCAGAACCCGAAGTGGACGTATTTGACCGGGGCCCTCGGCTCGAACGCCGTGGGCTCGATCCTCATCGATCCGACCGACGCGAGCGGCAACACGCTTTATGTCGCCACCGGTGAGCTGAACGCCTCGGTCGACTCGGAGGCCGGGGTCGGTATCTATAAGTCCACGAACGGCGGCCGGACGTGGTCGCTCGTCCCGGGAAGTGACATCTTCTACCAGCGGTCGATCGGTCAGATCGCGTTCGACAATGCGGGCCACCTGCTCGTTCCGATCGGGAGCGGGGTCCGCGGCGTCTCGTCGGATGATGGCGGCGCGATCTCGAGCGGCTCGACGAACCATCCGCTCGTGACGCGCGGCCTGTACCGGCAGACGGGAAGCACGTTCACGCTCATCCGCCCGATCGTCGCCGTGGCGACGGCTC
>DATCOR010000116.1:0-4378 GCA_036564585.1 Candidatus Limnocylindria bacterium
GGCGAGAGCCACGGCCAGAACGCGGCGAGCGCGCCCGCGCCGATCGCCAGGCCGAACACGAGGGCGGTCATTCGGCCTCGCTCGCCAGGAGCTCGCGCAGCCGCCGGAGCTCCGCGTCCGTGGGCTCCGCGACGACCGGCAGCGCCGCGGGTGCGCGCGCTCGACTCCAGGCGAGCGTGGCGCCGAGGACGATCGCGGCGAGCGGCACGAGCCACACGAGCCCGCTCGGCGACAGCAGCGGCGGGGAGAGCAGGATCCAGTCGCCGTAGCTCCGGACGAACTCGGCGCGGATCTCGTCGTCGGTCCGCCCCTCGGCCACGCGCTGGGCGACGAGCGCGCGCATCGACCGCGCGGTCTCCGACGGCGAGTCCTGGACCGAGAGCCCCTGGCAGACCGGGCAGCGCAGCTCCGCGGAGATCCGGTCGACCCGCTCCGCCGCGGTCCCTGTCTGCGGTCGCGCGGTCCACGCGACCGCCAGCCCGACGGCGAGGATCGCCGCAAGGATGATCCAGCGCGCCGCCGTCATCGGGTCGCGCTCTTCGCGCGCAGCGTCTCGATGCCGGTCATGAGCGTCTGCTCGTCGATCGGCCCGATGTGGCGGCCGGCGATGATTCCGTCGGCGCCGATGAAGTACGTCTCGGGCGGGCCGAACACGCCGTAGCTCAAGGCCATCCGGCCGTCGCCGTCGATCGCGGAGGCCCAGGTGTTCCCGAGCCGGGCCGTGTAGTCGCGCGCCGCGTCGGCGGAATCCTGGAACACGACGCCGATGAGGACGACGTCGGTCCCGCGGTAACGCTCCCACACATCGGTGAGGGCGGGGTTCTCCTCTTTGCAGGGGAGGCACCACGACGCCCAGAAGTTGAGGACGACGATCTTCCCCATGTACTGATCGAGCGAGACGGTCGTGCTGCCGGTCAGCGACGGCAGCGCGAACGCCGGCGCCGGCTTCCCGACGGTGCCGGTCTTGATGTCGTGCGGGTCGCGCCCGAACGCGAGTGCCAGCACGACCGCGAGCCCCAGGATGAGCGCCACCGCGGTGTACCGCGCGATCCGGTTCATTCGGCGCCCACCGCGTCGGCGACCCGGACGGGAACGGCGATCGGGCGCCGCTTCGGCGGCGGCAGGGCCGCCAGTAGGGCGCCGAACCCGACGACCGCGCCGCCGGCCCAGAGCCACGAGACGAGTGGGATCACGCGCACCCGGATCGTCGCCCACGCGTGCCCCGTCCCGTCGTATGCCGCGAGGATCGTGTACAGGTCGGCGCGTGAGCCGGCCGCGATGCCCGGCGCGCCGATGGCCGATTCGGTGTTCGGGTACTGGACGAGCCCGGGGTGGAGTTGCGCCGACGCGCCGTTCCCGGTGATGACGAGATCGGCGACCGTCGTCGCGCGCTGCGGCTCGGCGATGTCGCGCAGCCCGGCGAATGCCACGTGGTAGCCGGCGACGTCCATCGCGTCGCCGGGTGCCAGGGTGCGCTCGAGCTCGGTGGTACGTGCCTGGCTCGTCGCGATCGCCACGATGGCCATCACGATGCCGAGGTGGACGACGTAGCCGCCGTAGCGCCGACCGTTGCGGCGGAACAGCGCGACGAACGCCGAGGGGGCCGCCTCGCCGTGCAGCGTCCGCCGCGCCCGTACGCCGCGCACGAACTCCTGGACCACGGTCGCGGTCACGAACGCCGCGAGCGCGTAGGTGAGGACGGGCGCCCAGCCCGTCATGCCGGACACGATCGCGACCGCCGCGCCGGCCGCCGCGGCGATGGCCGGCGCGGTGAACTGCCGCTCGAGCGTGGCGCGCGAGGCGCCGTGCCACGGCAGCTGCGGCCCGATCCCCATGAGGAAGAGGAGGGCCAGGCCGATCGGTACCTCGACGCGATCGAAGTACGGCGCGCCGATCGAGAGCTGTGCGCCGCTCACCGCCTCGGCGATGAGCGGGTACAGCGTGCCGAGGAGCACGGTCAGGGTCGCCGCGACGAACAGGACGTTCTGGAACAAGAAGATCGCTTCGCGTGAGAGCGGCGCGCCGACCGATCCGCGGTCGGCCAGGTCGTCCATCCGGTAGAGCAGGAGCCCGACGCCGAGGACGAGGATCGCGACGAAGTACCCGAGGAGCAGCGGACCGATCGCCGACTGCGTGAACGAGTGAACGGAATTCACGACGCCGCTCCGGGTGAGGAACGTGCCGAGGATCGTGAGCGCGAACGTCGCGATGACGAGCGCGATGTTCCACGTCCGCAGGAGCCGGCGCTTCTCCTCGACCATCACCGAGTGCAGGTACGCCGTCGCGGTGAGCCACGGCATGATCGCCGCGTTCTCCACCGGGTCCCAGGCCCAGTAGCCGCCCCAGCCGAGCACCGCATAGCTCCACCACGCGCCCGCGACGATGCCGACCCCGAGCAAGGCCCACGACGCGAGCGCGGCCTTGCGCGTCTCGGTGAGCCACCGGTCGGTCGTCTCGCCGAGGATGAGCGCCGCGATCGCGTACGCGAACGGGACGCTCGTGAGCACATAGCCGAGGTACAGGAGCGGCGGGTGGAGCGCCATGAAGGGGTGGTTCTGGAGGAGCGCGTTCGGGCCGTTGCCGTCGGATGGGATCTGATCGGCCGCGAGGCGGGTGAAGGGATCCGCGGCTGCGGTCACGACGAGCATGAGGAAAAAGGCGAGCATCGCGAACAGCACGGCGAGCGCGACCGTCGCGAGGCGGGGGAGCGAGCGCGTGCCGCGGAGCGCGACCCACACGACGGCGCCCGCGAGGATGAGCGTCCAGAGGAGGATCGAGCCCGCGAGCGCCGCCCAGAGCGAGATCGCGCTGTAGAAGAGCGGCGTCTCGAGCGCGTTGTTCTCCGCGACGTACACGAGGCTGAAGTCGTGCGTCACGAGCGCGCCGACCATCGCGAGGTCGGCGATGAGCACGAGACCGAACGCGCCGATCGCGACGAGCCGCGCGCTCGCGAGGGCCCGCGCGTCGCGCTTCCACGCCGCGTACGCCGCGGCGCCGAGTCCCCAGAGCGCGAGCGCGAGCGCGGCGCGCAGCGCGCCGGCGCCGATGTCGGCCCAGCTCATGGGGCCGGCGTCTGGTGCGTGGGCACCGCGGATCCAGTGGGCGCGGTGTAGACCTCGTCGTGCTTCGCGATGACCTGCGTCGCCCGGAACGTGCCGTCGGCCGCGAAGCTGCCCTCGACCACGGCACCGGCGCCTTCCCGGAGCAGGCCGGGCGGCGCGCCGGAGCCGATGACCTTCACGACGGTGATGCCGTCGCCGATGCTGAACCGCAGGTCTCGGGTCGTGGGGTCATACGTCAGCGTGCCGGGAAGGACCTGCCCGCCGAGACGCACCAGCTGTCCCGCCGCGAATCCGTGCTGCTTCGCTTCGCTCGGCGTGTAGTAGTAGACGGCCGCGCTCTGCAGGGTCTGGGTGGCGACGTAGCCGATGACCACGGCGATCGCGAGCGCGGCGATGATCAGCACGCGGCGGCCGCCGATCCGGTTAGCCGCGCTCACTCACCGTCACGCCGGCGGCGCGCGAGTGACCACAGGTAGAGGCCCAACGCGCCGAAGCAGCTGACGTACGCGGCCGTGATGAACGCAAGGTTGTCGATGTTCACGCGCGCGCCTCGAGGATGCGGGCCTGACGTCGGCGTTCGAGGTCCACGCGGGCGGTCATGAGATACGCGTACAGGAACGTGAACGCGATCGTCATCGCGATGAGCGATGCGAGCATCGACGGATCGAGCGTCGGATCGAGGCCGGGACGGAGGACGCTCGGCAGCTGGTGCAGGGCATTCATCCACGTCACCGAGAGGTGGACGATCGGGACATCGACGACCAGGACGATGCCGAGCACCGCGGCCCGGGTCGCGCGTCGCTCGAGGTCGTCCGACAGGTTCCGGAGCAGCAGGTAGCCGATGTACATCGCGAACATCACCGCGGTGGTGATGACCCGCGGCTCCCAGCTCCACCAGACGCCCCAGGTCGGGCGGGCCCAGATCGCGCCGAGTGTGAGCGTGAGGCCGGTGAATAGCACGCCGATCTCCGCGGACGCGACGGCGATCGCGTCGAAGACGGGCCGCTTCGTCCAGAGGTAGGCGATGCTCGCGAGGAACACGACGACGAACGCGAGGTACGCGAGCCAGGCGTTCGCCACGTGCACGTAGAGGATGCGCACGACGTTGCCCATCGCGGCGTCCGGGGGCGACCAGACGAGGGCCATCCAGAGTGCGACGAACAGCGCGACGAGGCTCGCCGCGCCCAGGAAGGGACGCGCGCGCAGTGCAGAAGTGGTCTTCGCGGTCGTGCTGATCACTCGAGTGCTGCAGGGACGATGGTAAGGCCGAGAACTGAATACACCAACGCGAACGCGACGAGCAATCCGGCCCAGCC
>DATCOR010000117.1:0-9706 GCA_036564585.1 Candidatus Limnocylindria bacterium
GCTTGGACAGGCCGCTCGCGCGCGCGTAGAGGTCGGCGCGCTCGATCGCGGTGGCGGCCTCGTTCGCGATCGCCGAGAGCAGCTCGAGGTCACCCTCGTCGTACGCGTTCGGCTTGACGCTCTGCACCGACAGCGCGCCGACGACGACCCCCTGGATCCGCATCGGCGCGACGAGGACCGATCGCTCGTTGACCGTGCCCCAGGCGCTGCGAACGAGGCCGAGCTTCGGGAGGTCGCGGATGGTGTCGCGGACGAGCACCGGCTCGCCGCGCTCGACGACGAGGCCGGCGAGCGTCCCCTCGAGGGCCCCGTCCTCCTGGGGCAGCTCGGTGTTGAGGTCCACGAGGAACCGATAGTCCACGACGGCCCGGACCCGGTCCACGATCGCGACGAAGAACGCATCCGACTCGAGCACCGTGCGCACCTGCGCGTAGACGGCGCGGAACACCTCCGTCGTGTCCAGCGACATCCCGACGGCGTGGCCGACCTCGACGAGCGTGGCCAAGAGGCGCGCGCGCCGCTCGGCGACGAAGCGCGCGCGGATGTCGAGATAGCCGAAGACGAACAGCGGGATGCCGGGGACCAGGAACCACGGCTGGATGAGGATGATCTCGATCGTGATCACGGCGGCGAGGCTCCAGAGGAGCTGCGCGCGGCCGGTGCGGACGAACCAGCGACAGCCCTGCAGGACCAGGCTGCCGCGCAGCGCGCTGAGGAGCAGGTAGAGCTGGCCGAGATCGACCGCCACCAGAACAAGCACCGCGAGCACGGCCGCGGGGATCGATGCGGTCGTGCTCATGTCGGTCCCGAGCGCGCGCCACAGGATCGCGTACACGAGCGAGGCGCTGCCGCTGGACACGGCGATCGCGGCCGCGTTGCGCACGATCTGCTCTGGGCGCTTGCGCCCGATCACGTCGCTGGTCATGCGCGCGACCGCCGCGACGATCGACACAGCGCCGGGCGGAAGGAACACCACGCCGGCGACGATCGCCACGTCCGACGGGCTGAGGTCGGCGTCGGGGTGGATCTTGATCGGCCGCGCCGCGAGGAGGACCGTCGCCACGTACAGGCCGCCGACGAGCCAGAGCTCGACGGGCATCATGAACAGCCCGATCACGCCGATGGCGAGGAATGGAAGCGACACCAGCGCCGTCGCGAGGATCAGGCCCGTCGTCGCGGAGCGGTTCCGCGGGCCATCCATCGTTGCGGTCAGGCTATCAGGGGGTCCGCGGGGCTCCTTGTCGACGCGGGATCAGCTACCGCGAACGAAGGTACCGCTCGAAGAGCAGTACCGCCGCGAAGATCGCGCCGATGATCGCGATCTCCTGGACCCCGCCGCGCTCGACGCCCGGCTGCACCACCAGCAGCAGGAACACGATGAGCATGAGCGAGCCCGCAATGACGAGGAACGTGCGCCGGCGGTCCACTACGCCTTCGCGGACGGCGGCTCCGGCTCGCCTTTGCCCGGCTGCGTGGCTCGCTGCCCCATCACGCGCCGCTTCACCCAGGCAAGCGGGTCGTAGAACTCGGTCACGATCCGCTCTTTCAGCGGGATGATCGCGTTGTCGGTGATGTGGATGTCCTCGGGACATACCTCGGTGCAGCACTTCGTGATGTTGCAGAACCCGAGGCCGGCCTTCGCCCGGATGAGCTCCAGCCGGTCGTTGGTATCGAGCGGGTGCATCTCGAGCGCCGCGAGCCGGACGAAGAACCGTGGGCCGGAGAACGCTTTCTTGTTCTCCTCGTGGTCGCGGATGACGTGACACGTGTCCTGGCACAGGAAGCACTCGATGCACTTGTGGAACTCCTGGACCCGGTCGACGTCATCCTGGTACATCCGGCGCGTGCCGTCGGCCTCCTTGGGCTTCGGCTTGAACGCCGGGATCTCCTTCGCCTTCTCGTAGTTGTACGAGACGTCGGTGACGAGATCCTTGATGATCGGGAACGTCTTCATCGGCGAGACGGTGATGTCCTCGCCCGGCTGGAACGTGTTCATGCGGGTCATGCACATGAGCCGCGCGTGGCCGTTGATCTCCGCGCTGCACGATCCGCATTTCCCGGCCTTGCAGTTCCAGCGCACCGCGAGATCCGGAGCGCGCAGGGCCTGGATCTTGTGGATGACGTCGAGGACGACCATCCCTTCGTCGGCCGGCACGGTGTACGGCTCGAACCGCCCGCCGGCCTTCGTGCCGCGCCAGACCTGCACGGTGACGTCGCCCTGGCTCTGCGCGGAGACCATGAGGTCCTGCTTCATGCCGGTTGTTTCTCTTCGCTCATGACGAGCTCACGGAGCTCCTCGGGCAGCTGCGGCAGCGGCTCGGTGGCGAGGTCGAGCTTCGCGCCGCGCTTGCGCGTGACGACGTTCTTCTTGCCCCACTCCGGATCGGACTTCGGGAAGTCGTCGCGCGTGTGGCCGCCGCGGCTTTCCGTGCGGAGGAGCGCCGAGCGGGTCACTGCCCTCGAGATCGTGAGCATCGAGCGGAGGTCCAGGGCGAGGTGCCAGCCGGGGTTGAACTGCCGGTTGCCCTCGACGGTCACGCGGTCGAGCCGTTCCTCGAGCCGGTCCAACGCACCGACCGCTTCGTTGAGCTCGGCCTCGGTCCGGATGATGCCGACGAGGCCCTGCATCGTCTCCTGGAGCTCCGCATGCAGCGCGTACGGATTCTCGCCGCCCTCTGCCTCGAAGGGCGCGAGCATCGAGCGCGCGGCGGCCTCCACCTGCGCGTCGTCGATCGCGCGGGCGTTCGTCCGGCTCGCGTACGCCGCGGCGCCCGCGCCGGCGCGCCGACCGAACACAAGGAGGTCTGACAGGGAGTTGCCGCCGAGCCGGTTCGCCCCGTGCATCCCGGCGGCGACCTCGCCGGCAGCGAACAGTCCCGGGACCGTCGCGGCGGCCGACTCGGGCTCGACCCGGACGCCGCCCATGATGTAGTGGCAGGTCGGTCCGATCTCCATCGGCGTCGTAGTGATGTCGACGTCGGCCAGCTCCTTGAACTGGTGGTACATCGAGGGAAGACGCTTCTTGATGTATTCCGCCGGCCGGCGTGAGGCGATATCCAGGTACACGCCGCCATGCGGCGTCCCGCGGCCGGCCTTCACCTCGGTGTTGATCGCGCGCGCGACCTCGTCGCGCGGTAGGAGGTCCGGGGTGCGCCGGTTGTTCTTCTTGTCCTCATACCACGCGTCGGCCTCGCGTTCGCTGTCGGCCGTGTCGGCGCGGAAGAACTCGGGGACGTAGTCGAACATGAACCGCTTGCCCTGGTTGTTCTTCAGCGTGCCGCCGTCGCCGCGTACGCCCTCGGTGACGAGGAGGCCCCGCACGCTCGGCGGCCAGATCATCCCGGTCGGATGGAACTGCACCATCTCCATGTCGATGAGGTCGGCTCCCGCGTCGAGGGCCATGGCCATGCCGTCGCCGGTGTACTCCCACGAATTCGACGTGATCTTCCAGGCCTTGCCGACGCCTCCGGTCGCGAGCACCACCGCTCGCGCGCCGAACAGCACGAACTTGCCGCTCTCGCGCCAGTAGCCGAACGCGCCCGAGATCTTCCCGCCATCGGTGAGCAGGCGCTGAAGGTTGCACTCCATGTACACGTCGATCCCCTTGTGGACCGCGTGCTGCTGGAGGATCCGGATCATCTCGAGGCCGGTGCGGTCGCCGACGTGCGCGAGCCGCGCGTAGCGGTGACCGCCGAAATCGCGCTGGAGGATCAGCCCGTCCTCGGTGCGGTCGAACAGTGCGCCCCACTCCTCGAGCTCGAGGACGCGGTCCGGGGCCTCCTGGGCGTGGAGCTGGGCCATCCGCCAGTTGTTGAGGAGCTTGCCCCCACGCATGGTGTCGCGGAAGTGGACGCGCCAGTTGTCCTCCTTCCACACGTTGCCAAGCGCCGCCGCGATGCCGCCTTCCGCCATCACGGTGTGAGCCTTCCCGAGGAGCGACTTGCAGACGAGCGCCGTGCGCGCTCCAGCGGCCGACGACTCGACCGCCGCGCGCAGCCCGGCTCCGCCGGCCCCGACCACGACCACGTCGTAGTCGTGGCGTTCGATCCCCGGCTGGCTCATCCGCCCGTCACCCAGCGCGGGTCGGCGAATACGCCCATCGCGACGAGCCGGATGTAGAGGTCGGTGAGGCCGACCACCACGAGGCTCGCCCAGGCCCACCGGTTGTGGCGTGCGTTGAGTCGGTTGGAGAAGCTCCAGAGCCTGAAGCGCAGGGACGCGCGGTGGAACGAGTCGAGGTATCCGCCCACGAGATACCGCGCGGAGTGGCAGCTGAACGTGTAGCCGGTGAGCAGGAGGACGTTGGCGACCATGATCACGGTGCCGAGGCCGACACCAAAGTGCCCGTCGAAGTTGAACGCCTCGATCGCGTCCCACCAGAGCACCACGAGGACGACGAGCGCGAGGTAGAGCGCGTAGCGGTGGAAGTTCTGGATGATGAACGGGAACCGCGTCTCACCGCTGTACTTCTTCGGCCCATCCGGGACGAGACAGGCCGGAGGCGACATGAAGAAGCCGCGGTAGTACGAGCGCCGGTAGTAGTAGCACGTGAGGCGGAAGGCGAGCGGCGAGCCGACGATGAGGATCGCGGGCGAGAGGTTCCACCACGAGCCGAGCAGCGGCAGCGTCGGATGGACGCAGTTCTGCGCGAGGCAGGGTGAGTAGAACGGCGAGAGGTACGGATCGGCGTAGTAGTTGCCGTTCACGAGGCTCGCCCACGTGGCGTACACGACGAAGCCGCCCAGGACGACGACATAGATGAGCGGCTCGATCCACCAAAGGTCCTTGCGCTCCACGCGCTCACCGATCCGGCGCACGCCGGAGGCCGTCGCCATGGCCCTGACGCTAGGGCGGGCCGTGCCTGGGAGGCAAAGACATAGAAGGAACAGGCTTGATAGCCGTAGGCTATGGCCAGCCGATGGAGCTCCACCAACTGCGCTACTTCGTCGCGGTCGCCGACTCGGGGAAGTTCACGTCGGCGGCGCGGGACCTCCATGTGGCCCAGCCGTCGATCAGCAAGCAGGTTAGGAAGCTCGAGGACGAGCTCGGGGCCGTGCTCCTGGAGCGGCGCCGGACCGGGGTCGTGCTCACGGACGCCGGCGCGATCCTGCTCCCCTGGGCCAAGCGGATGCTCGCCGATCTCGACGGCGCGCGGGCCGAGGTCGCCGGGCTCGCCACGCTGGAGCGCGGCCGGCTATCGGTCGGCGCGACCCCGAGCCTCAGCACCGTGCTGCTGCCGCGGGTCCTCGCGGCGTTCCATGCCGAGCACCCGGGGATCACGCTCTCGGTAATCGAAGCGGGCTCTCGCGACCTCGTGGACCGGCTCGCCGCAGGAGAGCTCGACCTCGCGCTCGTCATCCTGCCGGTGCCACGCGAGGAGCTGTTCGAGACGACGCCGCTCATTCGCGAGGAGCTGGTCCTCGCCGTCGCGAAGACCCATCCGCTCGCCCGCCGGAAGACCGTCAAGGTCGGCGATCTCCGTGGCGTCCCGCTGGTGATGTTCCGCGACGGCTACGACCTGCGGAGCGCCACGATCACCGCGTGCGAGCAGGCGGGTTTCCATCCGACGTTCGCGGTCGAGGGCGCCGAGATGGACGGCGTGCTGCGGATGGCCGCGGCCGGCGTCGGCGTCGCGGTCGTCCCGCGGATGGTCGTCGAACGCGGCGGGCCGCTCGTCGCGGTCCGGCTCTCGCAGCCGACACTTTCGCGGTCGGTGGGCGTGGCGTTCCGGCGCGATCGTCATCACTCCCGCGCGGCCGACGCGTTCGTGACGCGCCTTCGCGCGTTCATCTAACGTCAGCGCGTGCCGTCACTCGACGCGATCGGGATCGTCTCGAAGGATCTGCCCGCCTCGATCCGCTTCTACGGCCTGCTCGGCGTCACGTTCCCGGCTCCGGATGGCGACCACCTCGAAGCGACTCTTCCGAACGGCCTGCGGCTGATGCTCGACACGCTCGAGCTGATGAAGAAGCTGAACCCGGAGTGGACGGAGCCGAAGGGCCAGCGGATGAATCTCGCGTTCCTGTGCGCGGACCCCGCCGAGGTCGACGCGGTGCACGCGAAGGTGACGAAGGCGGGATACGCGTCGAAGACTTCACCCTGGGACGCGTTCTGGGGCCAGCGGTACGCGCAAGTGGTCGATCCGAACGGCAATGTCGTGGATCTCTTCGCCCCGCTCCCGCGGTAGCGGCCTAAGGCAGCACGCGCACCGGCAGCGGATGCTCGCCCGCGCCGTCGACCAGGAACGCGCGGCCATCGCTTCGCCCGCTCACCACCTCGGCGAGACGCTCGTCCGCATAGCTCGCGGCCACACCGTCGTCGAGCGCGATCCCCGCCGGTAGGCCGGCGGCGATCTCGCGCGCGTAGACCATCGCCCGCCGGGCCTCGCTGTCGTAGTGCGGGGTCGCGCTCCCCTTCAGGTAGCCCAGGCCGTCGCGCAGCGCGCCGAGCTCGGGGGTGAACGAGTCGGTCGTCCCGCCCTCGAACCAGCAGATGCAGCCGGCCGACCATCCCGTGAGGACAGTGCCGGCGTCGTACGCGGCGCGAAGCGCGCGGTCGACGCCGTGGACGCGCCAGATCGCGAGCATGTTCGCGGTGTTCCCGCCGCCGACCACGATCACGTCCTGGTCGCGGATCAGGCCGTCGAGATCGTCGACGGTGCGATCGAACAGCAACAGGTGGTCGAGTACCAGGTCGCGGCCGGCAAGCTGTTGGTAGAAGGTCAGCAGGTAGTCCGGCGAATCGCCCGAGGCCGTGGGCAGGAACAGCACCTTCGGCCGCGGCCGCCGCACGAACGAGAGCACGTAGTCCACGAGCTGCGGATGGAAGAGCTCCCGACCGCCGCAGGGGATGATGCGGCGGGTCACGCGGGATCCTGCTGGGCGGTGCGAAGCACTGCGCGATGCTAGGCGGCCGGTCCCCGCCGCAGGGCGAGCGCGAACACCGCGGGGATGACCAGGAATCCGATCGCGAAGACCGCGACCCACAGCAGGAGCGCCTGCCCGTTGCACGTCTGGCCCGCCGGAAGGCAGCCTTCGATCGACCGCTGCCGTTCGACGAGGAGCAGGGGCAGGCTCGCCGGCGCCGCGACCACGGACGCGGTGACGAACGCGGTCGCGACCGTGGGGATCGACCGCCCGATGGAGCCCGCGCGTGCGTCGACGCGGCGCGCGGACCACGCGGCCCAAGCCATCGCGCCGATCGAGGTGAGCGCGGCGAAGGGCACCGACCAGCCGCGCGGACCCCAGATCTCCCACGCCGTGAGTGCGGCCCAGTAGGCGAGCTTGATCGTGGTCATGCGGCCGACGAGGAGGTTGAGCGTGCGGAGATGCGGACGCGGTCGCGGCGGGCCGTCTAGCGGTAGTTGGTCCACCACTTCTGCAGGAAGTACATCGTGGCGATGAGGATGATGACGGTCACGAACACCATGTAGAACTCGTTGGCCTCGCCGATCTCGGTGATCATCGCGTCCCTCCTACTTCAGGCTCTTCAGGTAGGCGACGATGTCGGTGATGTTCTCCGGGCTCAGCTGGCCGCCCTCGGCCTGCGCGAAGATCGGCATGAGGATCCCGGGCTTCACCTTCGGGGCGTGCGACTCCCAGTCGATGAGCCACTGGTCGCTCGAGCCGGCCGCGGCCTTCGCAGCCTTGTTCTCCGCGTTCAACGGCCCCGCGGAGCCGTACTGGCCGAGGTTCGGCGCCTGCGGCACCGGCGAGTTCGTGCCGGTCACGAAGCTGTGGCAGGTCGTGCAGTACGTGAGCGTGAGCTGGTGGCCACGCTCGGCCGGATCGGTGCTGGTCACCGTCGGCTTCGGCGGGTTCGGCACGTCGGACAACCCGAGCTCGCGACGCACGGTGACGATGTCGGCCCAGTCGGCATCGCTGCCGTGCTCGATGAATGCTATGAGCTGGCGGACCTGCTCGTCGTTCAGCGTCCCGCCGTCCGCGATGCCCCAGGCCGGCATCGAGATGGCCGGCGGCGGCTTGGCCCGGCCGCGATGGATCGTGAGGTCGAGCAGCGATTCCGTCGCCGCGAGCTTCGCGGGATCGGACTTGATGGTGTCGTACTTGAAGTCCGGCTTGTTGAGCGGCAGGCCGACGCCGACGTCGCCCTTGCCCTCCTTGCCATGGCAGTCGAAGCAGAAGTTCGCGTACAGGTTCCGCCCGCGCGTCACAAGTTGGTCAAGTTGGTTCTGCTCGGCGACTTTGTCAGCCCAGGTGGCGCTGCTCGCGTCCGCCCGCACAACGAGTAGCGCGAACAGGTACGCGCCCACGAGCGCGAAAGTCGCGAACAGCATGAAGCCGCCGAGGACGATCTTCTTGTCGAGGTTGCCCGCGATCTCGAGCGGGTCCGGCGAGCTCGGGATCGGCGCGACGTAGTACGGCGTCGGCTGCTCGATCGTCTCGCCGGCGCCGTAGTGCTGGCGGATGAGCTCGACACCTTCGACCGGCTTCTCGTCGGGCTCGACGTCGTTCTGGTGCTTGATGAGGAAGGCGAAGAACCCGATGAGGCCGGCGAAGAGGGCGATGCTGAGCGCGGCCAGCACGACGTTCATGTCGATCGTCATGCCTTGATCTCCAGCACGGATGGGTCCCACTCGTTCTTCGTGCGGTCGATGACGTTCAACGGGTTCGTGTCCACCACGAGCGTCCCGTTCGTGTCCGTGATGTGGAAGAGCTGCAGCGGCTTCGGCGCGGGACCACCCTCGACCACCGCGGTCTTCTTGTTGTAGAGCGAGCCGTGGCACGGGCAGTGGAATCGGTTCTCGGCTGGCACGTATGGGACCGTGCAGCCCAGGTGCGTGCACTTGCGGTACGCCGCGATGATCCCGCCGTCCGGGTGCAACAGGAAGAACCGGCCCGCTGTGTTGAGGATCGGCACATCCTGGCTCGCCTGGAACTGCGCCATGACCGACGCCGTCGAGCCGACCGGGACCTTCGCCCCGAGGCCCACGATCTTGTTCGGCTTCAGGAACGGGTAGAGGATCGCGGTGAGCTCGCCGAGCGCCAGCAGGGTGCCGCCGAGGAACCCGAGCCGCAGCAGCTGGCGCCGCTTGATGCGGCCGAGGATGCCGCCGCTGCTGGTCGTGACGTCGTCGTACGGCCTGATCATGGGGCGAAGCACTGGTGCGTCGAGGGCAGCGCCCACGGCGGATACATATTCATGCCGGGTCCGCGCATCGACGTGCCGACGAGGGTGAGCACGAGGAAGACGCAGACGAACCCGGTCCAGACCGCCGTCATCCAGTCACGGGTGTTGCCCTTGAAGATCACCTTCACCAGGACGACGAGCAGGACCGAGAGGACGGTCATCGTGGTGATCGGGATGATGTAGTCGGGGAACAGCTGCTTTCCGCCCGGCAGGTTCGCGCTCGCGAACTCGACGTAGCCGTTGTCCTTCAGGAGCTTGTCCAGGACGATGAGCGAGAACGTGAGCACCGTCGCGTAGATCGCACTGAAGTACGTGACCCGGAGACCTCTCGGGGAGGTGAACCAGATCCCGACGCCCTCGCGCGACCGGTCGATGTACGGGATCGCCATCATGAAGACGATCCAGATCGTCGGCACGATGACGCCGGCGAGGCCCTTGTCCATGTGCAACAGGAGCTCCTGCAGGTTGAGCAGATACCACGGCGCTTTCGACGGGTTCGGGGTGCAGTCCGGCGTGCTGTGGTCCTGCAGTGGCGCATTGAACGCCGCCGCGATGA
>DATCOR010000124.1:0-3767 GCA_036564585.1 Candidatus Limnocylindria bacterium
GGCTTGACCCGCTCGCGGCGAACGCGGTGCACCAGTACACGAAGGACTGGTGGCCGGAGGCCGCCGGCCAAGCGGCTCCGCTGTTCCTCACCGAGAAGGGGGAGCCGTTCACGTACAACGGGTTCCAGAACTACGTGCGGCGGATCGGCGACCGGTTCAAGGCCGCGGGCGTCGAACACTGGATGGCCCACCGCTGTCGCCACTATTGGGCGACGAGCAACCACCGCAACGGGATGACGATCTTCGACATCGCCGCCGAGGGCGGGTGGAAGGATTCCGAGATGGTCCGGCGGTACACCCACGACCGGCCATTCGAAGAGCTGCAAGCGATGCCGACCGCGCTCACCGCGATGCTCCGTCGTCGCGCGAGCTAACCGAATCAGCCAATCAAGAAGCGTGTAACGCGGAGTCTGTCACCCACCTGATCAGCCAATCAAAACGCGAATCAGGCGTGCACTCGACAAACGCAGAACAGCCACTTCGACCAATGCGGACGGGGCGATCGGCTGGGGAGGGAGGATTCGAACCTCCGATTGGCTGATCCAGAATCAGCTGCCTTACCGCTTGGCCACTCCCCAAAGAGTGTCGACCGAGGCTCGATTATCCCATCAACGCGGGACCGGCGCCGCCTCCTCCCCCGAGCGGGGTAGTGCGGCGTAGAGCGCCCTGACTAGGCTGACTCGACTCGATGATCAATACCGAAGCCGGCGTCTACCTGCAATTCTTCGACGAAGGCGAGTCGATCGACAAGGAGCTGCCGCCGCTCGGGCCGTTCGAGCTCCTGATCGTCCGACACAACCGGATCATCGGCGATCGCGAGCAGGTCGAGCACGACACGATGGGTCTCGGTGCGGTCGAACGCTGGCTCGAGGCCGAGCTCGAGCTGCGCCGCGCGCTCGGCGACGAGCCGGGCGGCATCCGCCGGAGCCACATGCGGATCCGCGCTCCGCGCGGCGACATCATCGTCCGCTTCTACGACTACGGCGGTGACGAGCCGCCGAAGGTCCCCGAGCTCGGACCGTTCTACGCGCTGACCATCGGCAAACGCGAGGTCCGCGCGGACGACCAGCTCATCGCGATCCGCTCGACCGATCTCTCACCCTGGACCCTGACCGAGGCCGCGCGGCCCGGCGTCGCCGGCGTCACGAAGGCCGACTTCTCGGTGTTCTCCCTGAGCGTGCGCGAGGCGCGGCCGGCCCCCGCTCCAGTGCCACCGCCGACGATGCGCGAGGCGGCCGGACCGGTCATGGCTGCCGCGGCACCGGTCGCCGAGACACCGTGGGTGCCGCAGGGCGAGTTCATGGAACGGCGGAAGGTGCAGCGCGAGCTCTACGTCGCGCGGCCCGACTCGCAACGCGAGGAGTCGCTGACGCCGGCGGACGTCGAGACGGCCGAGAAGCTGAAGCAGCAGGCACTGGGCGAGCAATTGATGATCGAGCGACTCAGGCGCGAGCAGCGTGTGTCTCCTGAGGCCGCGCTCCAGCCGCAACCAAGCCCGGGGGACCTCGCGATGCGATTCCAGCCTCCGGTGCGCGAGCGCGAAGCGGCACGGGCGGCCGCGGCCGAGGCGATCGAATACGAGGACGAGCCGTTCACGACCCGGTTGCTTCGGTTCCTCTGGTCGGCGCGGCTCGTCATCGTGACGGTCCTGCTCGTGGCCGCGCTCTTCAGCGCGTATGGCTACCTTCAGCCGAAGATCGCAAGCAATGGCGCGCCCCCGCCGCTCAGCTTCGCGGCCCTCGGGGACAAGATCCAGACCGCGGACTGGACCTACACGATCACCTCCGTCGAGCGCGCGCTGAAGCTCGGAACGGTCCCGGCGACGAGCGGCGGCTATCTCGTCGTGCACCTCACGGCCACGAAGACGAATGCCGATGCCCCGCCACTGTCGACGAGCAACTTCCAGGTCATCGACTCCGCCGGCGCGCGCGGCTTCCCGTTCGACGCGACGAGCGACATCTACACGAGCAACCTCGGGTTCGTCTGGGCGTCGCGGTACCCCACGACCCAACCGGTCCAGGACCACCTCGTGTTCGATGTGAGCCCGAGCGCGCGGGCGCTCATCCTGTTCATCAAGGACGCGAACGTCCAGGTGCGGCTGCCCGACCCCTAGCCGTCCCGGTCGAGGGCGACGCGCGTGCGCGAGCCCGCCCGCCGCTTCATGCGGCGCAACGCATCCAGATCCGCCGGCGTGTCCACGTCGAGGGCCAGCCTCGAGATGGCGAGCACGCGTCCGGCAGCGCCGGCCGCTTTCCGGTGTGCGGCGAGACTGGCCGGTCCGAAGCGCGGCGCGATGCGGGACGGTGGCCGCAGGTAGAGCGCGTTCGTCCCTGAACGCCCGCGGTCCGGCACGATGACGATCTCGGATCGGCGTCCGGCGGCAGCGATCCGCCGCAGGTCGGCGGCTCGCAGCAGCGGGACGTCCGCGGCGACGATGAGCACCGCGCCAGCCCCGTCGCGCAGGGCGCGCCTCACGCCGCGCCGCGCCCCGTCGCGCGTCCCGCGCGCGCTCACCACCGTGGCTCGCGCGCCGGCGGCGCGGGCGCGGGCCGCGATGGACCTGGCGTCGGTCACCACCAGCACCGGCCAGCGTGTGGCCACGGCCGCGGCGAGGACGTCGTCGAGCATCGCGGCTGCGAGCCGCTCGCGGGCGGCCGGGCCGAGGGCGCCGCTGAGTCGCGTCTTCGCGGTCCGCGGATCGCGGGCCAGCACGATCACCGTCAGCTTCATGGAACGGCTGCAATGACCGCGCGCGCGAGCGCGACCCGGGTCGCGGCGTCGCGCATGATCGTGGGCGTGACGATCACGTTCAGGCCGAGCGCTTCGATCGCCGGCTCGAGCGGCCGGTCCGCTTCGTCGATCACGAACGCGCCCGCGACATCGGCGTAGATCCGGGCCACGCCGAGCGCGGAGACCTCGTGGCCCAATGACGCGAGCATCGCCGCGGCCGGGCCCTTGATCGCCGCGCCGCCGACGATCGGGCTCACCGCGACGACCTTCGCCCGCGCGGCGCGCAGCGCGTCGCGCATGCCGGCGAGTGCCAGGATCGGCCCGATGCTCACGAACGGGTTGCTCGGCGCGATGACGATGACCTCCGCCTCGGCGATCGCCGCCCGCACATGCGCGGATGGCGCGGCGTCGGGCTCGAAGCGGAGCTCACGCACCGTGTCGGCGGTCCGTCGCTTCACGAAGTACTCCTGGAACGCGATCCAGCCGTCCGGCGTCCGGACCATCGTGCGCTGCTCGGCGTCGGTCGCTGGGAGGATGCGCGCGCCGATCCCGAGCGCCGTGCGCATGCCATCGACGACGTCGGTGAGAGAGGTGCCCGCGCGCAGCAGACGGGTGCGGTGGATGTGGGCGGCTAGATCGCGGTCGCCGAGCCGGAACCACGCGTCCTCGCCGAACCGTGCGAGCTCCTCCTGGGCGTGGTACGTCTCGTCCTTCCGCCCCCAGCCCTGGGCCTCGTCGACGACGCCCGCGAGGGTGTACAGGACGGTGTCGAGGTCAGGGCTCACGTGCAGCCCGTGGAACTCGTCGTCGTCGGCCACGTTGACGATCGCGGTCACGCTGCTCGGATCGACCACAGCGATGAGCCCGGAGAGGAACCGCGCCGCACCGACGCCACCGCAGAGGACGGCGACCCGTCGCATTTGTGTCAGGCTATGCGGTATGAGCGACCGGCTCCCGCGCCCGCGCGCCGACCTCGAGACCTTCCCCGCGTACCGCACGCAGCAGGTCACCGCCGACGTCCGCGTGAACGCGAACGA
>DATCOR010000141.1:0-3646 GCA_036564585.1 Candidatus Limnocylindria bacterium
CCGTGATGCTCGTGCCCGCGGGTGCGTACTTCGTCGCGTTGTGCACGAGGCCCGCGACGACCTCGGCGGTCCGGCGCTTGTCGCCGCGGGCCCACAGCGGCACGCCCGCCCGCGGGCCGCGTAGCGTGTGCTTGCGGGCCATCGGCCCCATCTCGCGCACCGCGGACACGAGACCGGCGCGAAGATCGAACCGTGTGCGGCGCACGTTCATGTCCGGCCGATCGTCCTTCACGGACGCGAGGATCTTGTCGACGAGCTGGTCGAGGCGCTCGACCTGCGCGGTCGCTTCAGCGAGGGGCAGGCCGTGGCCGTTCTTGCTCTTGCGCGTCTGCTCGGCGAAGAGATCGAGGTAGCCACGAACGACGGACAACGGCGTGCGCAGGTCGTGCGTCACCACGGCCACGAAATCCGAGCGCGCCCGGTCGAGCTCGCGTAGCCGCTCCGATGTCCGCCGCTCGAGCGCGTACAGCGAGGCCTTGTCGATCGCGAGCGCGGCCTGGTTGGCGAGCGCGCCCACGAACGCGACCTCGGTCTCGGCGAACTCGGCCTGTCCCGGCACATGCAGCGCGACGGCGCCGACCAGTCGATCGCCGGCGATCAGCGGGAGGGCGAGGCTGTCGGCCGCCGCCACCGGTCGCGTCTCGGCCAGCGCGGTCCGCGCGGCCGCCAGCGCCGAGCGCGGCAGCGATCCCGACCGCGCGCGAAGCACCGGCTCGCCGCTCTCGTCGCGCAGCAGGATGCCGCCCGACGCGCCGGGGAACACCCGCACGAGCCGGTCGACGACCAGACCGAGCACCTCGTCGAGCTCGAGCGTCGAGGTGAGCACGTTCGACACTTCGAACAGCGCGGAGACCTCACGCAGCTTGCGCTCGGCGTCGCGCTGCAGGCGGCTCTTCTCGATGATCCCAGCCACCTGATTGGCGATCGTCTGCAGGAAGTCGATCTCGCCGCGCTCGAACTCGCGCAGCTCGACCGTCTGCACGTTCATCACCCCGATGACCTCGTCGCGGATGACCAGCGGGACGCTGAGCATCGAGGTGAACCGTTCGACGTCGACCGACGGCACGACCTTCCAGCGCGGCTCGGCGTGCACGTCGCGGACGGTGAGCGGCACGCGCGCATTCGCCACCCAGCCGGTGATGCCCTCGCCCAGGCGGAGGGTGGCCTTGCCGATCGCGCGCGGGTTGAGGCCGTTGGTCGCCACCAGGCGGAGCAGGCCATCACGTTTCTCGACGAGGTAGAGCGAGGAGACCTCGGCGCGCATCGCGTCGGTAGTACGGTCGATCACGATCCGCAGCATCTCGTCCCAGTCGCGGGTCGACGACGCGAGCTGCGCGATCTCCCTGAGGAACGACAGCTCGGAAAGCTTGCGTTGCGTATCGGTGTCGGAACCTGCCGTCATCAGGGAATTGTGAGCCATGGCCTCTACGCTTTCATTCGATGGCAGTGGTCCTTCGCACCGAGCGCCTGACGAAACGATTCGATCGCCTGACGGCCGTCCTGGACCTCGACATCGAGGTGCGCGAAGGCGAGGTCTTCGGGTTCCTCGGCCCCAACGGCGCGGGCAAGACGACGACGCTCCGACTGCTCTGCGCGCTCATCGCGCCCACGAGCGGGACCGCCGAGGTCGCCGGATTCCGGCTCGGGTCGCAGGACGAGCAGATCCGGGCGTCGGTCGGCATCCTCACGGAGCAGCCCGGTCTCTACGAGCGCCAGTCGGCCGAGGACAACCTCCTGTTCTTCGCGACGCTGTTCGGGCTCGGACCGGCGGTCGCGCGCTCGCAGACCGAGCGGTACCTGCGGCTCATGGGTCTCTGGGAGCGCCGTGCCGAAGCGGTCGCGACGTTCTCGCGCGGCATGAAGCAGAAGATGGCGATCGCCCGCGCGGCGATCCACGAGCCGCGGATCCTCTTTCTCGACGAGCCGACCACCGGCCTCGACCCCGATGCGGCGCGGACGGTCCGCGAGTTCGTCGCGCAGATCCGCGGCGAAGGCCGCACGGTGTTCCTCTGCACCCACAACCTCGATGAGGCTGACCGGCTCTGCGATCGGATCGCGTTCTTCCGCCGCACGATCATCCGGATCGACACGCCGGCGCATCTGCGCGAGGAGCTCTACGGGCACGCCACGGAGTTCCGCATCACGCCGTCGCCCCGTCCTGAGCACCTCGTGCAGGTCCAGGCCGTCAGCGGCGTGAAGGACGCACACCTCGAGAACGGCTCGATCATCGTGTCGAGCACCGACCCGCTGCTCGTGAATCCGCGCGTGGTCCGTGCGCTCGTCGGAGTGGGCGCCGAGGTCGCGTACGTGAGCGACCGCAAGGTCTCGCTCGAGGACGTGTACCTCAAGGTCGTGGAGGGCACGTGAGCACGCTCGCCACCACCGCCGACCGCGGGACGATCGTGCGCGCGGTGTGCCTCCGCGAATGGCGCGAGTCGCTCGGCAACCGGCTCCTCGTCGGCATGACCGTGCTGCCGCCGCTCGTGATCCTCATCGCGGGGATCGGCGCCGTCGCCGTGGCGGCACTCGTGCCGCCGAGCGAGAAGGACGTCGCGGCGCTCTACGCCGCGTCGCCGGCGGTCATCGGGCTCGACCCGAAGGAGGCCGTGCAGGGGATCATCGCGACGTACTTCCTCATCCTGTTCATGCTCATCCCGACGGTCGTACCGCTCACGATCGCGATCTACTCGGTCATCGGCGAGAAGGCCGCGCGCACGCTCGAGCCGCTCCTCGCGGCACCGGTGCGCGTCGGCGAGCTGCTGCTCGCGAAGAGCCTCGCGTCCGCGATCCCGGCGGTGATCGTGACCTGGATCGCCTACGCGATCTACCTCGGCTCGGTGAGCCTGCTCGGAAGCGCGGCCGCGGTGCGCGCCGTGACCGCGCCGCGCTGGATCCTCGCGATCGTCATCATGGTGCCGCTCCTCACGCTGCTGTCGGTGAACCTTGGCATCCTCATCTCGACGCGCGTGAACGACGTGCGCGTCGCGCAGCAGATCGGCGGGCTGGTCGTGGTCCCGGTCGTCGGCATCGGGATCCTGCAGGTGACCGGCCGGGTCGTCCTGAACAACGAGTCGTTCCTCGGGACCGCGATCTTCCTGCTCGTGTGCGACGCCCTGGTGTTCTTCCTCGCGCGGCTCGCGTTCCAGCGGGAGAACATCCTCAGCCGCTGGCGCTGATCACCGGGTCGGCGCGGGAGTACGGCCACGGGGCGTGTTGCTCGGCGACGGACGCGGCGTCGCGCCACTCGGCCGCGGCCTCGGCGTCGTGCGGGGCGCCGGCTGGGCGGCGCTGTCGCGGTCGTCGGGATAGGAGCGCGGACCGGCGATCTCCACGGTGAGCGTCTGGGTCTCGCTCACGGTCTTCCCCGCCTCGCGCAGCTCGATCGCGAGCTTGTACGTGCCGCGAAGCGCCGGCGCATCGAACACGGAGAAGAACGTCCCGTTGCCCACGGCCGCCGACGTGCCGAGGGGCGATGAGCCCGACGCGACGCTCTTGCTCGTGGCCGGATCGATGGCCCGCCAGAACAGCGTGTACGTGTGCGGATCGCTGTCGGCGCCCGGCAGGTTCGAGTACTGCACGATCAGCAGCGACGGCTCGCTTCGATGGACGAGCAGCGGCACGCGGGAGACCGAGGTCACGAGATACG
>DATCOR010000151.1:0-7339 GCA_036564585.1 Candidatus Limnocylindria bacterium
ACGACGCGGTCCAGCTGCGGTGCGTTGAGGTCGATCCCGCCGACGCACCAGAACAGCCCGGCGAGGATCGCCGCGTCATTGGCCCGTGAGCGCACGAAGCCTGGCGAGGTCGCTCTCGAGGGCCTTGAGCTCCTGGCCATAGGTGGTGAAGTCGCTGACCTTGAGCGCGGCCTGCGCGTTGGCGTAGTGATCCGATGCCGACTTCACGAGCTGCGCGATGGTCGCCGCCGACGCCGAGCCCGACGGCGCGGGCGTGGCGCTCGGGCCAGGTGTCGCGCTCGGTCCGGGCGTCGGGGACGGCCCGGGCTGGGCCACGATGGGGGCGCTCCCGAACAGCGCGTTCAGCGCGCTCGGGAACGAATCGGACATCGCGATCTTGTCTTGGGTGGCGACGATGACGCGTTGCAGCTCCGGGAACTTCCCGTTGTTCGCTTGAACGAACAGCGGCTCGATGTACAGGAACGAGTTGCCGACGGGCATCACAATGAGATTGCCGTAGATCACGGTCGCACCGCCACCGACGGTGAGCAGCGAGGTCTGCTGGCGGATCGTCGCGTCAGCGGTGATCCGGGCCTCGATCTGGAGCGGGCCGAAGATCGCGCGGCTTTGCGGAAGCTTCAGCACCCGCAGCTTGCCGTAGTCCGACGGGTCGGCCCGGCCCGCGATCCACGCCACCATGTTGTCGCGCTGTCCCCCGGCGGGCGTCATCGGCACGAACAGGACGAATTCACGGCTGGACGACCCCGGCAGCTGCGCGGTGACGTAGTACGGCTCGATCGGCTGTGAGGACCCGCCGGCATTGAAGTTCTCGTTCGCGATCCGCCAGGCGTCATTACGGTTGTAGAAGTTGCCCGGATCGGTCATGTGGTACGTCGCGAAGATCTGGCTTTGGATCGTGAACAGCCCCTCCGGGTAGCGGAGGTGCGCCTGGAGCGCCTGCGGCATCTCCGCGATCGGCTTGAACAGCGCGGGGTAGATGTTCCGGAGCGTGCGGATCACCGGGTCCTTGTCGTCGACGATGTAATACGTGATCGAGCCGTCGTAGGCGTTCGTCACGACCTTGACGCTGTTGCGGATGTAGTTGATGTCCGAGGCATCGATTTTCGATGTGCGGCCGCTTGCCCCCGAGCCGTACCGCTCGCTGTACGGGTAGCTCGTGCCGGTGGTGTAGGCGTCGTTGATCCAGTACTGCTGCCCGTCGGCGATGACGAGATAGGGATCCGGGTCGTACGTCAGGAACGGCGCGATCAGCTGCTCGCGCTCGCTGATCTGACGGTGGAACAGCACGCGGGCGCCGTCGGACAGCTGCGAGGAGATCAGGACGTTGAGGTCGCCGAACCGGATGGCGAACAGGATCCGGTCCCAGAGGCTCGACACGCCGATCCCGCCACCCCCGGAGAAACGGGTGGTGACGTCATTCGGCTCCTGGGCGTAGTCGAACTCGGCCTGGGTCGTGCCGACCATGACGTAATCGGTGGTCAGCTCGCCGTAATAGATGCGCGGCTGATCGATCTTCGGCTGGCCGGCCGGCGGGATGTCCTGCAGCACGAACCCCGGGCGACCCTCGATGCCGACCGACCCGACCGGCGTCATGACCGCGCCGAAGCCATGTGTGTAATAGAGGTGCCGGTTCACCCAGGTCTGCGCTGCGGCAGGGAGCTGGTCCGCGGCGAGCTCGCGAGCGGACAGCATGACCGGGGTCTCCTTGCCGTCGATGACGTAGCGGTCCACGTCGACGTCGTTGAACTTGTAGTACAGCCGCAGTCCCTGGATCTGCTGATAGGCGGCGAGCAGCGGCCGGTAGTCCCAGAGCCGCACGCTCGAGGTGTCCGCGAACTGCGTCCGCACGTCCGCTTCGACCGGATCGTTCGCCACGTCGATGTCCGACTCGTCGACCGCCGTGAGCGAGTACGCCTGGCGGGTGGCGTCGATGTTCCGCGCGATGTAGGGCCGCTCCTTGTTCAGCTCGTCCGGGATGACGACGAACCGCTGGATCACCGATGGGTACACCCCGAGCAGCAGGATCGACGCGGCCAACCACAGGCCGAGCGTCCCGGCGAGCACCCAGATCGTTCGGAAGAACGCGTTGGCGAACATCGCGACGGCCGCGAGCGCGACGACGACGCTCAGGATCTCGAGCGCCGGGAGCCGCGCCGTGATGCTCGTGTAGCCCGCGCCGGTGAGGACGGTCTCATCGCGGAACAGCAAGTCGAACTGGTCGAGCACGTATCCGAACGCGATGAGCGCGAGGAAGATGCCGCCGAGGATCGAGAGGTGCGCCCGGGCCGGCCGGGCGAGGGCGAGCGCGTTCCGCGCCGAGACGCCGATGTCCGCGCCGGCGAGCGGCTGCGTCGCGACGCCGATGACGCCGCGGACGATGTACAGCGCGACGACGCCGATGGCGATGAGGATGATCGCCGCGAGCAGCCACCCGCGCACGAACTCGAGGACCGGGAGGGTGAAGAAGTAGAAGCCGATGTCGCGACCGAAGACCGGATCCGTCGTGCCGAACGGCACGCCGTTCAGCCAGCGGAGGAGCGGATCCCACTCATCGCCGCCGGCGAGCCCGAAGAAGAATGCCGGAACGAGCAGGATCGGCATGAGCCGCAACGTGAGGGCGAACGCCCCGGTGCGCTTGCGCACGTCCGAGTCCACGACGAGTCGCGGCACCTGCGGCCGGAGCGCGAAGTACAGATTCGGGAGGGCGATGAGGAAGAACGCGATAAGGAAGACGATGAATGCCCAGAACCCGGCGGTGTACCGGCGGAGGTACACCGCGTCGAGCCCGAGGCTGCGGAACCAGAGGAGGTCGGTGAGGAATCCAACGATCGGGGCGAACAGCAGCGGCACGAGGAAAAGCGCGAGGACGACGATCGTGATGATCGTGGAGATCCGATTCGCCGGACGGCGTGGCCCGCGGCTGCGGCGGAGCCCGGGCAGGTCGACGCGGGACCAGTCGATATTCCCCCAGTCACCTCGACCGGGGCCGTTCCTCACATCGCCATGCTAGGTCCGGTCAGACAAGACCACGTGCGGCGCCATCGCAACGACCAGGTCAGCGATGCTGACGGCAAACGACCGATCGCGCGTTGCGTGCCCGCGCGATCGCCGAGCCCGGAACCGGATCAGAACCTGGCACTGCCGGTACCCGCGCCGGGGCGTATCGCGAACGCGCGTCCGACCGACCCTGCCGATGTCATCGCTTCGTTCGTCGGCGAGCCGGCCGCTCCAAATCGGCGCCGCTCCCGCATCGGCGGCCTATGCGGGAGCGGGACTGAAGGCGCTCGCGGATCGGATCTCGCACCGGGCGGGCGACCGGTGACTCGGGCAGATATCGGACCATCAAGGTCGTGAAACGCGTCGGCCTCCTCGTTTCGCTGGCGGTCCTGCTCGCTGCGTACGCGCAGCCGGCCGAGCCGCTTCCATCCGAAGGCGCCCCGGCAGCGGTCGCCGAAACCCCGGAAACGTCCCGATCACCCGACCCCGCGAGCGCCAGCCCGACCCCGTTCAGCGCCGCGGTCGACGCGGCGGTGCCGAGCCCGCTTCCTCCCGCGGCCGCGGCGGCGACGCCCGAGCCGATCGCCGGCGCGACGCCGCCCCCGGGGACCACGCCATTCCCCACTCCGGGTCCCACGATCACGCCCGGTAGCACACGGGTGTTCGGCACGGTCGTTCGCGCCGACGGCACGCCCGCGGCGGGTGTCGGTTCGTGCTTCCAGGCTGATCGTCGTTGGTCGCACGATCTGCGGATAGACACGATGTGTGGATAGATTGGAGGTGATGCGCCGTCTGAGTGCCCGCGCGCTAGCAATCGTGCTGCTCGCGACCGCGTGCTCGACGCCGACGCCTGCCCCGAGCCCGTCGCCATCACCGGCGGTCGACGGCGGATGGCCGACCGTTGTGAGTCACCCGATCCAGTCGAACGAAGGAGCGATCACCGGGCACCTTCAGCACCTGGATGGATCTCCGGCGCCGCACTACTGCGTGATCCTCACCGCGGGGCCGTGCGCGGTCACCACGGACGAGGGCGGCAACTTCGCCACCAGCTTCCTGCCAG
Source organism: Candidatus Limnocylindria bacterium (assembly GCA_036564585.1). Lineage (GTDB taxonomy): Bacteria > Chloroflexota > Limnocylindria > P2-11E > P2-11E > UBA4735. Next base: position 4,058 of record DATCOR010000151.1, read on the forward strand.
GCTTCGCGATCACGCTCGTGATCAAGGGCAGATTCGACGGCACCGACGGCCCGGTTGTCGCGATGGTGACCGTGATGGCCGGCGGGCCCCCGGCGAACATCACGATCCCCTAGGAGTTGCGGGCAGCGACCTCCGCGAACAGATCGCGGTACTTCTCCACGACGACGGGCCAGGTGTAGGTCCGCTCGACGAAACGCTGTCCGGCGCGGCCGAGCCGATCGCCAAGCCCCGTATCGGCGAGGAGCAGTTCGCCGATCTCGGCGAACTCCATCCACGACCGGTACGCCAGGCCGGCGCCCGCGCGCGCGACCATCGACGACAGCACCGGCGAGCGGCCGTCGACGATCACCGGCCGCCCGGCGGCCCACGCCTCGAGCGTCACCAGCGAGAGCGACTCGAGCAGGCTCGGCATGACGAGCGCGGCCGCGCCGGCGAGGCCGTCGAACTTCTGCTGATCCGAGAGCGGACCGACGTGCCGGATGCGCGGATCGGACGGAACGGGCATCTCGGGCTCGCCGCGGCCCGCCAGCACGAGCGTCGCCGGCGTCGCGCGCGGATCGCTCTGCCACCGCAGGAAGTGGTCGAACAGCGTGCCGCAACCCTTGCTCTCGACGATCCGCCCGAGATAGAGCAGATACGGGCGCTCGAGGCCGAAGCGCGCGCGGAACCGCGCGCCGTCGCGCTCGGCAGGCACGTCGACGCCGACGCCGACGATCTCGCCGCCGATGCGCTCGTTGCCGAAGGTGCGATGCACCAACCGTCGCTCCTCGACGCTGTTGTACGCGAAGGCCCGAGCGGAATGGAAGAGCCGCTTGTACACGGACAGTCGCAAGGCGGGCTCGTCGTGCGCCGTCGGGACGAGCACCGCGCGCTCTGGCACGAGCGGCAGGCCGTAGACGGTCGGGTAGTAGATGTAGGTGAAGAACAGGACCGCGTCGAAGTCTCGGCCGGAGCGGCGCAGGTGCTCGAGCAGCTCGGGCGCGACCGGACCCTGCGCGCGAACGAAGGCATCCTCGGCCGCGAGCGGGTGGACCTTGGCGAACGCGCGATGCTCGCGCAGCCGGAAGTCGCGCGACCGGCCGGCCTCGACCGGGAAGCGGTGCACCGGCACGCCGTCCACCTCGTCGATCCCCGCGGTGTACTCATTCGCCCAGGTCCAGTAGTCGGCGGCCGTGGTCGTGGCGACCGCGAGGTCGGCGTGCGGCCGCAGATGCGCGACGAGCTCGCGGGCGTGGGCCTCGGCGCCGCCGCTCACGTCCCCGTAGCGCTGGACCACGACGAGGACGCTCGGCCGATCGCTCACCGGGCCGTCGCCTCCACGAGCCGCTCGAGCCGCTCGTCGAACGCGGCGTACGAGCACTCGCGCTCCACGTACGCGCGGCCGTCAGCCCCCCGCGCGTCGCGCTCGGCCACGAGCGCCTCGAGCGCGGCGCCGAATCCGTTGTCGGCGTAGCTGCGGCCGGCACGCGCGCGCTCCGTCTGGCCGCTCGTGACGAGGTTCGCGCGGTGCACGAGGACCGGCGTGCCGTACTGCCAGGCCTCGAACAGCACGATGCCGAGGCTCTCGAGGCGCGACGGCTGCACCAGGGCGACCGCGCCCGCGAGCGCGCCGGCCTTGTCTTCCTCGCTCACCCGCCCCAGGGCCCGCACGTCGGGCCGGTCCGGGAGCGCCATGCGCACGGTCCCGGCGAGCACGAGCGTCGTGTCGGGCGAGCCGCCGCGATCGCGGTGCGCGATCCACTCGGCGAGGAGCTCGTCGCAGCCCTTGCCCTCGCTCACTTGGCCGAGATAGAGGACGTACGGGCCGGCGATCCCGTGCGCGGCGCGGAACGCGGCGACGTTGGCGGCCGGCGCGTCGCCGAGCGCATAGCCAAGCACCTCGTCGGGGACCTGCTCGTTGTGGAACCGGGCGTGGACCATCGCGCGCTCCTCGGGTGTGAGGTAGCCGATCGCGCGCGGGAGGTGGAACAGCGCGCGGTACGGTGCCAGGCGCAGCGGGTACTCGTCGTGTGCGGTCGAGATGAGCGCGGCCCGCTCGGGCACGATCGGCAACCCGAGCGCGGTCGGCGCATAGATGTAGGTGTAGAAAAGGATCGCGTCGTACTCGCCCCCGTTTCGGTGAAGGAACTCCAGCAGCTCGGGCGCGACCGGGCCCTGATGCTCGGGCCACGCGAGCTCGTCGCGGACGTGATGGTCTTCCTCGAGAACGCGATGCTCGAACGCCTTGAACTCCGGATCGCGCCCCGCGGTCACCGCGAAGCGCCGGACGAGCAGCCCGTCGAGGAAGTCGTTGCCCACGCGGTAGTAGGGCGCCCAGGTCCAGTAATCGAGCGCGGTCGTGGTCGCGATCTCGACCGTGTGCTGTTGCGCGAGGCGCTGCGCCACGAGGCGCGCGTGCTGCTCGGATCCGCCGACGACCTCCGCCCCGTAACGCTGCACGACGAGCAGGAGCCGCCGGCCGGTCACTTGAGCCCGATGAGGTAGCGCATCGCGTTGCGCTCGGGCGACAGCAGCCGCCGGAGGATGCCGACCTGGCGGACGCAGCGCGCGTAGAGCTCCGGCCGCTGGATCTCGCGCATCGCGCGGGCGAGACCAGCCGTGTCGCGCGCCACCATCCCGGCGCCCTCGTAGAGCCGGAAGCCGGGAGTGTCCGAGAAGATGCACGGGAGGCCGGCCCAGATCGCCTGCGTGACGACCGCGCTCTGGAACACGTCTTCGTAGAAGAGGACGACGCAGTCCGAGGCCGCGACGTACTGGCCCATCGTCTCGTAGTCGGTATTGAGGATCACGTTCGGGTGCGCCGCGGCGACGTCCGCGACCTCCTGGAAGTAGCCGCGCTCCCACTGCGACTCCGTCCCGGAGAGCACGAGGACGGCGTCGTCGGGCAGCGCCTCGATCACCTCGATGTACCGCTTGCGCCTGAAGAAGAATCCCGGCGACACGAACACGAACGCGTCCTGTGGCAGTCCGAGCCGCTCGCGGAGCGCGCGCTTCTCGCTTGCATCGTTCGGCAGCGCGGTGTCCTCGAGCGGCATCACCACGAGCGGCACGAGGTCGCGCTTGCGCAGGTCGCGGGTGAGCAGGCCGACCCAGAAGTTCGAGCGGTGCGAGTGGACGAGGATCCGCGCCGGCAGCCAGCCCATGAGCGCGAGGATCGCGCGGTACGCGAGGAACCACACGCCGATGCGCAGCGCGACCGACAGCGCGCGGACCCACTCGAGGTACCACGCGTAGCTCGGCCGGTAGTGGAGGGCGTGCGACAGCTTGCGGTAGTGATGGAAC